>JASFGM010000642.1:0-3001 GCA_050123755.1 Desulfobacterales bacterium | reverse complement strand
TTCACAGCCATCAAAAACAGGAATCCGCAGACGGCTCAAAAAAAGGTAATCGATCATCTGAATTTCATCGAAGAAAAACTCAAAGAAGATATGGGGATAATAAAAAACTGATTATTCTACCGAGGAGGTTGAAATTATGAGGCTTCAGGATAAAAAAGCACTGATTACCGGCGGTGCCAGGGGCATCGGTGCGACAACGGCGTTGTTGTTTGCCAGGGAAGGTGCCCGTGTCGGAATTGTCGATTTGCAGGAAGCAGGGTTGCAAGAAGTATCCGGGAAAGCCAAATCGCAAGGGCTTGAAATCGAGACGTTTGCCGGCGATATAACCCAAAAAGATGCGGTTGATCGCGTATTGAACCAGTTTGTTGAGCAGCTCGGACGGATCGATATTCTCGTCAATAACGCCGGGGTGGTTATTCCCAGGCCGTTTTTAGATAAAACAGTTGAAGATTGGGAAAAAACGCTGGCGGTGAATCTGATCGGAATGTTTTTGTGTTGCCAGGCGGCGGCAAAATATATGCTGGAGCAAAAATCCGGCAAAATTGTCAATATCTCTTCGATCCGCGGCATTTACCATTGCGGGCGCGAAGGCGTAATGGATTACAGCGCCTCAAAGACCGCCGTAATCGGATTAACCAAGACCATGGCCAAGGAGCTGGCGCCTTACATCAATGTCAATACGGTGGCCCCCGGGCATACCAAGACGGAAATGACTGCGCCGCTGCCCGATGAGGTCAAACAAAACATGATTGAGGGTTCCTATCTCAAACGCATGGCGGAACCCGAGGACATTGCCAAGGCGATACTTTTTATGGCGTCTGAAGATGCCGATTTTATTACCGGTCAGGTTTTGCTGGTTGATGGCGGATTCAGCCTAAAACGCACCTAATCAATAGGGTTTCAGGTTTCAGGTGTCAGGTGTCGGGTGTCAGCAAAAAAATGATTGAGGGCAGAAAACAAGCTGCCTTTGTCTGCTGCCATCTGTTTTCGGCTTGGCTGCCTTCGGCATGAGCTCAGGCCGAATGTAGCTCGTCGCAGGCTGTGCACTGTCCTATGTTTTTTCCTGACACCTGACACCCGAAACCTGACACCTAATTACTGCAAATTACTTGCGGGACATAACACTTGATGTGATATCTTAACCACACCTTGATTCCACATGCCTGGCTGCAACTAAGGAGGGAAGAAGTTGGCGAAAGTCGTTCTGGAGAATGTATGCAAAAATTTTGGAAAGGTCGAAGCGGTGTCCTGCTTTTACCTTGATATCGAAGATCGTGAATTTTGCGTTTTGCTGGGTCCCAGCGGATGCGGCAAATCGACCACGCTGCATATGATTGCCGGTCTGGAGGAGATGAATGCAGGCAATATTTATATTGGAGATAAATGTGTCAATGAGATGGGTCCTCGGGATCGTGACATTGCCATGGTTTTTCAGGATTATGCTTTGTATCCGCATATGACGGTTCGCCAAAATATGGCCTTTGGTCTCAAACTTCGAAAATTTCCCAAATCCGAGATTGCAGCGCGTGTACAGGAAACGGCCGGAATATTGGGGATTGAGGATTTATTGGACCGCAAACCAAGACAATTATCCGGCGGGCAAAGACAACGCGTGGCATTGGGAAGGGCGATTGTCCGGAAACCTTCGGTTTTTCTATTTGACGAACCGTTGAGCAATCTGGATGCAAAACTCAGAGCTCAGATGCGAACCGAGATTTTGAAACTCCATGATAAACTCGAGGCAACCATGATTTATGTGACCCATGACCAGGTTGAAGCCATGACCATGGGAACGAAAATTGTTGTCATGAAAGATGGTGAAATGCTGCAGGTCGGTTCTCCCCTCGAAATTTACAATTATCCCGTAAATAGGTTTGTTGCGGGATTTATCGGCAGCCCGGCGATGAATTTTATCAATGTGAGCCTTGTTGAAAAGGGATCGATTTTATTGGTCGTCGCAGACGGTCTTGAGCTTCCGATTCCTCTCGAGAAAAAAGAGTATCTTCAGCACCTCGTCAACAGCGAAGTCATTCTGGGCATCCGCCCCGAACACCTTGAGGAGAAATCGTTTGCCGACAGGTCTGTCTATAACGAGTGTTTTTCAGCAACCGTAGATGTGATCGAAACTTTAGGCGCAGAGGTTCAACTAGATGTGACCGCTGCTGATCACTCCTTGATTGCCCGGGTGGATGCGCGCATGCAAACCAGCCGACACGAAAGTGTCGAGCTGGCCGTCAACATGGAAAATATTCATTTCTTTGAGAAAGATCCGCCCAACCAGCGTATTCAAACCGAAAAGCGCTGAACGGGCTCAATCCGCGGCGGACCAAAGGCGGGGCTAACCTAAACGGTTAGCTACTATTTTCGAGACAGCTCCAATTGTTCAAGAAACGGCCCTAGTTTGAAAGGGGTGCCGTTTTTTTATAACCCACTTGACAACCGGAAAAATTTTTAATTATGGTTGCTAACAATTTTATAAACTTTGTTAAGCACTTGATGATATTATGAAAAACATGTTTAGACCCGATAAAAAATCACTTTTTCAAGGAGACACGGATGGGGGAAAAGTCTAAAGTCCTGTTGTATGAATCCATGCATCAAGAGGGCACCGCCCTTCTGGAAGAAAAATGTGACGTCATATACGCCAGGTCTTACGATGAAAAGGATTTAATCGATCAGGTTTCAGATGTGAATGCCGTTATCATCCGCGCCAATGGGGCTGTAACGGAAAAAATAATCAAAGCCGCTCCGAAATTAAAGGTTATCGGACGGCACGGTGTCGGGCTGGATGCCATTGATCTGGCGGCTGCAAAGAAGCGGGGTGTCAGGGTGGTGTATACCCCTCAGGCCAATAAGGAAAGTGTGGCCGAGCACTTCGTCGCCCTGGCGCTGATGCTGGCCAAAAAAATAAGACTGGCTGACATGGCCCTGCGGGATTGTAATTGGCAGGCACGCTATGAACTCATCGGAACCGAGCTCAGGGGCAAAACCCTGGGGGTCT
>JASFGM010000641.1:0-3006 GCA_050123755.1 Desulfobacterales bacterium | reverse complement strand
AGGGGAATGGTATCGAACCAAATGGTCCGGTGGCCGACCGGCTCGGGTTAAAGGCCAAACACCTCGAAGCGATGGCCCAGCAGACATCAGACGGGATTGAAAAGCTCTCGGATCTAGGGGGTTAGCAGTAGAAGTCGCTTCAAAAATCCTTACGAATAATTAGTGACTAAACACTTTCCCATTCCCACCGAAGTTGGCCATCTTTGTGGTTTAATTTTAAATTCCCATTTTCAACCACCTGCTGCAGTGTGACTTTTAACTTATTTGGATCCATATCACTGGAACGGGTTATGCGATCCATCAGTACCTCAAGGCCCATTTCTGCGTTCATTTTAGAATCATTATCAGATAATGACAGCGATCCGTTTTCTTCGATCATGTTTTTCATCATTAACTCATATATCATAACGGCCTTTTCAAGGTCTTTGAGTTGTTTGGTTTCATCTGCGGTTGCATTTCCATTCTGGATACGGTTGCTGATGTGGGCCAGATATTGATTGTATTTATTTTCCCAGTCAACCACGACGGCATTCAGCGCGCGACGGTTTACAGCGGCGGTTTCTACCACTGCCCGATTGGCATCGTATTTTGACCAATCGTCGGTTAAAATTCGAATCCCCAGGGCGTCATTTTTCTCACGCACCTCGGTTCCGGGGAAAGGGGCTAAAATGTGAAATCCGTAGGCCAGGCCTTCTTGCTGTAATTTTGCGGCCAAGGCGGCGGATTCTTTGATCGTATCCGGGGTTTCCCCCGGGAGTCCCAGGATAAAGGATGCATACGGGCGAATGCCGGCCCGGCGGCACATCCGTACCGCGTCTATGACCTGTTGCACGGTTATTCCTTTTTTAATCACCTTTAAAATATCCGGATTGGCCGATTCAATTCCAAAACTGACAGCGGTGCATCCGGCTGCTTTCATCTTTGATAGAAGGTTTTCTGAAACCGTGTCGACCCTGGCAAAAGATGTCCAATTGATATCGAGCTTTCGTTTTATCATTTCGGCGCAGACGGCGAGGCAATGTTTTTGATTGGCGGTGAAAAGATCATCAGCGATGTTGATCTGCTGAAATTTTAAACCTGCCAGATATTCCAGTTCAGCCACGACACGGTCGATGCTGTGGTATCGGACCTTGGCACCGACCATCTTGCGGCCGACGCAAAAAATACATTTGTAGGGGCAACCCCGGCTGGTGGTCATGCTGATTGGCAGTCCCAGTGCCCGGTAGCGGCCCAGCGGCAGTAGATGCCGGGCGGGCAAAGGGAGGGCGTCCAGATTCTGGATTAATTTGCGTTTTGCGGTGGTATTTATTTGAGCACCGATTCGATAAGTGATGCCATTGACCGCATCGAAATGGTGTGCCCTTGCAACGGTTTTTGTGAGGTCAACAAAGGTTTCTTCGCCCTCACCCAGAACAACAACATCCAGTTCCGGAAAGGTTTCCAATGTTTGGCGCGCACAAAATGTAACGTGTGGGCCCCCCATCACCGTCAGGACGTGAGGATCGATAGCCTTTACATTGGTGAGGACCTCTCTGGCATGATCAAACGTCATGGTTACCGCGGTCGCGCCGGCAATATGGGGTTTAAAGCGTTTCAATACAGATTCAAGCGTATTTTCTCTATACGGATAAACAACGTAATCCAGAATTTTAACCTGGATGCCGGCCTGTTCCAGGGCAGCGCCAAGATAGGCCAGCCCTAAAGGCGGGGAAGGGGTCTCGGAAATGGGGTAGAAAGGATTTATAAGGAGGACGCGCATGGTTGATACCGATATGTGGTTTCGGTGTTCAGTTTTGGAAATAAATAGGTTTCAGGTTTCGGGTGTCAGGTGTCAGCAAATAAATGATCTAGTGCAAAAACTGATAATTCTCAACATCATCAGGTTCGTTTTCCTGACACCTGACACCTGAAACCTTTAGTAAAGCGGAATTAAAAATGGGGCCCGGAAAGTGGTTCCAGGCCCCATTGCCTTTAATAATGACATTACCCGAATTAGAACAATCCTGTCACCTTGCCGGTCTTGACGTCTACATCCACCCGTCTGAAAGCCGGGTTGGAACCGGTTCCGGGCATCAGGCTGATGGTGCCGGCGCAGGGGCATAGAAACTTGGCGCCCGAGTAAATCAGCACGTCCCGGATCGGCAGAATCCAGCCCTTGGGCACGCCCTTCAAAGCCGGATCGTGGGAAAGACTCAGATGGGTTTTGACCATCATCGTAGCGAAATCATCGTATTTGGAATCATTTTCCAGCATGTTGGCCTTGGCCTCTGCATCCGGGGTCCAGGCCACGCCTTCGGCGCCGTAAACTTCCTTGGCGATGAGTTCCACACGGTCGCGCAGTTTCATCTCCAGGGGGTACAGGAATTTAAAATCGTTTTCATCGTCGCAGGCCTCGATAACGGCATCGGCAAATTCGAGCGCACCGTCACCGCCCTTTTCCCAGTGCTTGGATTCAGCACAGCGGGCGCCGGCCGCCTCGGCTGCCTTGCGGACGATTTTGCACTCGGCGTCGGTGTCGGTGTAAAAACGGTTGATGCAAACCACCGGGTTGATGCCGGACTTACGAATGGTGTTAATGTGATGCACCATATTCTCGCAGCCTTTTTCCACCAGTTCCAGATCTTCTTTGGTGTATTCATCCGGCAGGGCAATGCCCGCCACCACTTTGGGGCCGCCGCCATGCATCTTCAGTGCGCGGATGGTGGTGGTCAGAACCGATACGTGGGGTTTTAGGCCGCTGAAGCGGGATTTGACGTTCCAGAATTTTTCAAAACCGATGTCGGCCCCAAAGCCGGATTCAGTTATATGATAGTCGAACAGCTTCAGCCCGACGCGGTCGGCAATGATGGAAGACTGACCCACAGCGATATTGGCAAACGGACCGGCGTGCACCATACAGGGATTGAACTCGGCTGTGCACATCAGGGTGGGATTGATGGTATTGCGCATAAATGCGGTCATGGCATTACCCACTTCCAGATCACCGGTCGTGATGGGTTTGCCGCT
>JASFGM010000640.1:0-3007 GCA_050123755.1 Desulfobacterales bacterium | reverse complement strand
TTTGACACAAAATCATATTTAGGATATTCCAACTTTACCATCCTGCGTTAATTCAACATCATCCAAACTGTTTATCTTAAATGGAGTGCATTAAAATGCATTGCCCAAAGTGTCAGTTTGAGAATCGTGAAGGCGTCGAGTTCTGTGAAGAATGTGGCGTGAAGCTTGAGTTAGAATGCCCAAGTTGTCTGGCGAAAATTCCGCTTGGGCGAAAATTCTGCGGTAAATGCGGTCACAATTTAGAATCTGCTAAATACCGCTCTGCCACATCTTCAAAACCCGAAACCCCGGTTTCTGATTCTACTGTCGAGAAATCATCTTTCGATGCTGCCCATATCGTAGGCGAACGCAAACATGTGACTGTCCTTTTTTCCGACCTCACCGGTTACACCGCAATGTCTGAAAAATTAGATCCTGAAGAGGTTAAAGGCATCACGACTCAAATTTTTGATGAAATTTCAAAAATCATCAGCAAATATGATGGTTTCATTGAAAAGTTTGCCGGTGATGCTGTGATGGCATTATTTGGTGCGAAAAAAGCCCATGAAGATGATCCCATCAGAGCCATAAAAGCCGCCAGAGAAATACATAATGCAGTCAATTCCATGAATCCGAAATATAAAGAGATTATTGGGCAGCCATTGTCGATGCACACCGGTATCAATACCGGTCTTGTTGTGACCGGTGATATTAACCTTGAAAAGGGAACCCATGGGGTTGCCGGTGATGTGCTTAATGTGGCGGCGCGACTCAGCGCTATGGGTAAGGCTGGTGAGATTTTAGTTGGTCAAAATACCTATCGCCAAGCAGAAGGATATTTTGATTTTACCGGGATAGAATCATTATCAATCAAAGGCAAGTCCGAACCAATACAAATTTACAAAGTTCTGAGTCTAAAGGAAAAACCGCTTAAAATTCACCGTCTGCATGGCTTGAGGGCTGATCTTATTGGTCGCAAGGTGGAGCTGGCTCAGATTGTCGAGGCGGTTGATAAACTTTCCAGAGATAAAAAGGGTTCCGTCGTTTCAATCTGTGGCGCGGCCGGTACCGGGAAAAGCAGGTTAATTGAAGAACTGCGTTCTAATCTCAACCTTGAAAAAATGCAATGGCTGGAAGGACATGCCTATCCACACTCTCAAAATATTCCGTATTACCCCTTAATAGATCTCTTGAATAAGACGCTGGAAATTGAAGAAAATGACCCTCCCAAAAAGGTTAAGGAGAAAGTTGAGGCGGGCATCTCTAGCTTAATTGGCGAAGAGATTCACCTTATGCCCTATATCGGAAGTCTTTTTTCGATCAGTTATCCTGAAATTGAAGAAGTCAGTCCTGAGTTTTGGAAATCACAGCTGAAAAAAGCAGTTGAAACCTCACTAAACTCTCTTGGCCAAAGATCCCCGACGATCATATGCTTGGAAGATCTCCAGTGGGCCGACCCCTCTTTTATAGAACTTATCCGTTTAATTCTTTCGGATATTAGAGAACCCTTGCTTTTTCTCTGCGTTTATCGACCCATAATTTCTATTTTCTCCAGCCATCAAATAGCTGCCATGGCGAACATGTATAGGGAGATTCGTCTGCATGATCTCTCGGCTTCAGAATCACAGAACATGGTGGAATCTTTATTAAAATCCACATCAATACCTTCCGACTTACAACGTTTCGTTCGGGACAAAGTGGAAGGCAATCCATTTTACATCGAAGAGGTAATAAACTCTCTGATCGAAACTGAAACGCTAGTTAGAGATAACGGGGGATGGAAGGTTACGCGTCCTATCAGCGAGGTTGATATATCCTCATCAATTCATGGCGTAATTTCAGGTAGAATTGACCGTTTGGAAACAGAAACGAAGCGGATTCTCCAGGAAGCCTCCGTGATCGGCAAAGCGTTTTTATATGATATTCTCCAAAGGGTTACGGATCTTAAAAAAAACATCGACATATATTTGAGCGGACTTGAGCGACTCGATTTAATAAAAACGCGATCTCTTCAACCCGACTTAGAATACATATTCAAACACGCATTGACTCAAGAAGTGGTCTACAGCGGTCTTCTTAAAAAAGAACGCCAGGCCATACATGAACGAATTGGCCTTGTGATGGAACAGCTGTTTCAGGATCGGCTTCCAGAGTTCTATGAGACACTGGCCTTTCATTTCAAACGGAGTCTATCTATTAATAAGGCCGCCGAATACCTTACAAAAGCAGGCGACAAAAGCCTCAGGAGATATGCGGTCGAGGAGTCCCATCAGTACTTCAAGGATGCATTTGATGTTATATCCAATAAACCCATGAAAACAAAGGATGAAGAGAAACGTATTATCGAGATCCTCCTTAAGTGGGCTTACGTCTTTAACCACCGTGGGGATTTCCGGGGGCTGGCCGATTTGTTCAGCGCTCATGAAGATATGGCTGAATCTTTGGATGACAGAGCGTGTCTCGGAATGTTCTATGCTTGGCTGGGCTGGGCGCTGTGTGGCAGAGAGGAGCTTAAGGGCGCACATAAATATTTATCTAAGGCGCTTAAGCTGGGTGAGGCGATCGAGAATCAGAATGTCATTGGTTATGCCTGCGCCTGGCTTACCTGGACTTGCGCTGCTTTAGGTTTATTGGACGAAGCCGTTGTCTATGCAAAAAGAGCACAAGAGATGATTGCCTTTTGCAAGTCAGATAAAGAGCTTTTTCGATTTGCCATCGTTGGAATGGGAATGGCGTACTGGTTTAGGGGCGAGGGCACGAAAGCAATGGAAGCCGGAAAGATGCTTCTGGAATATGGCCAGAGAGAATCTGACTTGCGATGTATGACCATGGGCCATTGGACGATAGGACACGGCTACTATGCGACCGGAAATTTTTCTTCGGCGATTGAATGCCACCAGAGAGCCATTCAGGCCGCACCGGATCCTTTATTCGCTAGCGGAGCTAAATTATTGCTAGGCATGACATATATAGCAGATGGCCAGTTAAAAAAGTCCGAAAACATGTTTGACGAAATAATGCAGTACAG
>JASFGM010000639.1:0-3007 GCA_050123755.1 Desulfobacterales bacterium | reverse complement strand
AATGTCAACGGGAAGCCCCTGGATCTGCCGGAATTCCGGCCGCTTTTTGAAAAAATGTCCGCATATGATCTGCCCATCTGGATTCACCCGATTCGAGGGGCAAATTTTCCTGATTATCTCACTGAGGACAAATCTAAATATGAAATCTGGTGGACCTTGGGGTGGCCTTATGAAACGAGCGTGATGATGGCGCGACTGGTGTTTGGGGGATACTTTGATGATTTTCCCAACCTCAAAATCATTACCCACCATATGGGTGGAATGATCCCCTATTTTGAGGGGCGGGTCGGTCCGGGTTGGGACCAGTTGGGCGCGCGTACTTCCGATGAAGATTTAAGCCTGGTTCTCAAGAAATTGAAGAAGCATCATCTGGAATACTTCAAGATGTTCTATGGCGACACGGCTCTTTTTGGATCCGCAGCCGGAACCATATGCGGTCTTGAATTTTTCGGTGCCGATAATATTTTGTTCGCTTCGGATAGTCCCTTTGATCCTGAAAAAGGTCCGGGTTATATCCGGGAAACGATCAAAATTATTGAAGAACTACCTATTTCGGATGAAGATCGAAAAAAGATCTTTGAAGGTAATGCCCGCAGGCTTTTGAAACTGTAATGCTTTGGGTCGTTCAAAAATAGCTGATCCACCAGTTGGCATAGCCATCGAGAGGAATATGATTTTCTCGAATAGGTGCCAGATTGAAACCGATTGGAGCTGGCCATGAAACTAAAAGATAAAGTTGCGATTATTACCGGAGCGGCCCAGGGGATTGGTGCGGCTTTTGCGACCGGCTATGCAAAAGAAGGCGCCAAAATGGTGATTGCCGACATTGTCGATGGAAACAACACGGTCGAGGATGTCGTCAAGGCAGGTAGTGAAGCCATCTTTGTGAAGACCGATGTGACCAAACAGGATCAATGCGATGCCATGGTGGAAGCTGCTGTAGATCGCTTCGGCAGCGTCGATATCCTCGTCAACAATGCCGCGATGTATGCCAATATTATCAAAAAGCCTTTTGATGAGATAACCACTGAAGAGTGGAACCGGGTTATGGAAGTAAATGCTACCGGGCCTTTTCACTGTACAAAGGCTATTTTTAAAGTTATGCGCGAAAAGGGCGGTAAAGTCATTAATGTAGCCTCATCAGTCGCTTTTGAGGGCGCCTCCGGAATGCCGCATTATGTAGCTTCCAAAGGCGCAGTTGTGGCCTTCACGCGAGCGATGGCCAGGGAACTGGGCGCATACAACATAAACATCAACTCTTTGGCACCGGGCTATACCCAGTCCGAGGCCAGTAAAAAAATACAGAAAAGCCGCCAAGATGAAGGCCCGGATCCCGAGCAAATTATGTTGCAGAAGCGCTGTCTGAAGCGATCGGAAGCGCCGACGGATTTGGTTGGAACCGCCATTTTTTTGGCGAGCGACATGAGCGACTTTATAACCGGACAGCTCATTCTGTGTGATGGCGGTTCTTTTTTCCATTAAGCCGGAAAGGATCATAATTCCAGAACGCTTTAGCAGGAAAGGGTATGCGCCGTGTTAACCGGATATGCAGGCAAGATTGGATGGGTTGATCTTACAGAGGGGACAACTCGCATTGACGATTTGGATGAAGATATGGCCAGGAAATATCTGGGCGGCAAGGCCATGGGCGCCTATCTGCTTTTGCGCCATTTGCAGCCCCAAACCCCCCCCTATGATCCCGCTAATATTTTGATCTTTATTACCGGTCCCCTTTCAGGGACCAATTTTCCGGCGGCATCCAGATCGGCGGTGATCACCCGGTCTCCCATGACCGGAACTTTCCTGGATTCTTATTGCGGCGGTTTTTTCGGCCCCCATTTGAAGCGTGCGGGTATCGATGCATTGGTGATTACGGGAAAAGCGGAAAAACCTGTTTATATCCTGGTCGATGAAGGCAAAATAACCCTAAATCAAGCCGATCAACTCTGGGGGCTTTCCACCTTTGACACGGAAGCGCGTTTGCAGAATGAACATCGCAAAGAAAAAGGGGAACGCATCAGTGTGGCCGCTATCGGGCCGGCTGGAGAAAAAATGGTTCGATTTGCCAATATCATCAATAACAGAAGATGTTACGGCAGAGGCGGTGCCGGTGCGGTGATGGGTTCCAAAAACCTCAAAGCAGTGGTTCTAAGGGGTAATCAGCGCCCGGGATTGACAGATGAAGCCGAGTTTAAGGAAGTTGTGGCCCGCTGCCGCCGTAAAACCGCAGCGCATCCGCTGACCGGCAAGGAAGGTGTCTTTCCGAAAGTCGGCACTATGATGACCCTGGATTTAACCAATGAGACCGGGACACTGCCGACACGAAACTGGCAGGAAAACACATCCGAGCACGCCGGGGTTATCAATGCAGATGCCTTTAGCAGTCATATTATTCGACCCAAAACCTGCTATGCCTGCCCGATCGGCTGCAGCCGGGAGTCAACCGCCACCAAGAGCGGTGTTGAATATACCACCGAAGGACCCGAATATGAAACCATGTATGCCTTCGGCCCCAATTGCGTGATCAAGGAACCGGAGGTGGTCATCGCCGCGGATAAGCTCTGCACGGATTACGGCCTGGATACGATTTCTTGCGGAGTTGTGGTTGGATTTGCCATGGAATGTTTCGAAGCCGGATTACTTTCCAGTGAAGATACCGCCGGGAGCGATCTGTCATTTGGAAATGGGGATGCCCTGATTGACCTAATTCATCTTATCGGCAAACGCGAAGGCCTCGGTCAAATTCTGGCTGAAGGAGTCAAAAGAGCATCTGAGAAGATCAACGGTTCTTCGGAATTTGCCATGCACGTAAAAGGGCTGGAACTCCCCGGCTACGACCCAAGGGGAATGAAAGGTCAGGGCCTGACCTACGCGGTGTCGGATAGGGGCGGGTGCCACCTGCGATCCAATACGCTTCGAACCGAGATAATCGGAAAACCCCGCGCATACGACCGCTATGTTTATGACGAAAAAGCGGAGATGATCAGAGAGCTACAGTTAAATTACG
>JASFGM010000638.1:0-3008 GCA_050123755.1 Desulfobacterales bacterium | reverse complement strand
GCGGAACCCTGGCTTTTAATTTGAGTTTTTTCTCCGCTGCCAGCGCTTCAACCGAGGTAAAAACCGTTTGAACCACCTCTTCCATGGAATATTCATTCAGCGCAAGGGTCAGCTGGCCCGCTTCGATCTTGGAAAGATCGAGGACATCATTGATCAGGCCGAGCAGATGGCGCCCATTTTGTTCAAGACGCTCAAGGACTTCCCGGATCTTTTCAGGTACGTCACCGTAAATGTTGTCGAGGATCAGCTCCGTGTAGCCCAGGATGGCATTCAGGGGGGTCCTAAGCTCGTGACTCATGTTGGCGAGAAACTGGGATTTGTGCTTGTTGGCAATTTCGAGTTCACGCCCTTTTTGCTCGATTTCGCGAAAAAGCTGCGCGTTATGCAAAGCGACGACTGACTGGGTTGCAAAAGTCTGCAGCAACTTCTCGACCGGCTTAGAGAACCATCCGGATTCCTTGCGCCGGACCACCAGCCCGCCGAAGAGGCGGTCTTCGCGCAGCAGCGGCACTGCCAGCATGGCCCGATAGCCGGCCTCCTTAACGAAGGGCAGCGGGTAGTCCGGAACATTCTCAAGATCAGGGATCTGTTCCGGTGCCCGCTTGATGACGGCCCGGCCGATTACGGTATCGTCCCCCACACCATGGGCCGTTTCGTGCAGCGCTTTAATAAAGGCTGCGTTGACACCGTAATTTGCCCGCGGCACAAAAACCTGCTCGGCTTCGTCGAACTCGTAGATCGTGCCGGCATCAGTTTTTGAAAGCTGCACCGCGTGCCGAACAATGCCCGACAGCACCTTCTCAACGTCGAGATTAGAGCTGACCACCTGGCTGATTTCCACCAGGGCTTTCTGTTCTTCGACGGACTGGCTCAGCTGTCCGGTGCGCGCTTCAAAAATCCAGATTGCCCCAATAATAAGGACGATCAACGCCACAATGCCGTAAATCTGTAAAAGAACCTGCTTTTTGGCGCTTTCAGCTGACACCACGATTCGAATCGTGCCGACATCGCTTTCTGCAAACTGAATATCAACTGATCTGACAATAAATTTCGCTCCCAAGAAAAATGACGGTTGTAAGGATGTTTCAAGCTCTTTCAATTCAAACCCGGGACGTTTTTTCTCGGTGATAATCTGATCCTGCTTCGATATCTTGGCATAAACAATTGACTGGTCAATAAATATGGCCTCAACAAAGCCATTTAAAATATCCTTTTCCAGATTCTTCAGGGGCGCCGGCAGGCTGGTCCGAGCAAGCGTCAGGACATTGTCTATCCGCTTTTCAAGCTCGCCCTCGATCAGGATGATGTTGAAAACAATGCCGACCGCAGCAAAAGCAATCAATATTAGCGTAACGATGCCGATAAAAGCATAGCTGAAGCGTCGGCTAACACTGCGAGTTTTTGGAGCAGGTGCTGGTGAATGTGCGTTTGTCATAGGCATCATCCTCCACGGTTTCTGATACCGGTCCATAAAGGAGAAATCCGGGCTCAGATGGCGGCTTGCAGGAATAGGCGCGATAATTAAAACTTAATTCGCTCTAAAAGATCAAAGGCGTGTTTCAGGTCAGTGGGTGCCGAAGATCAGAATTTTCTCAAAATTTTTTATAGCGCATTAATTTATAAAGGGTCAAATGATATTAACGAAATTTTACCTCGCTTAACGTAATGAGACCTGTAATTTCATGATATTACGGGAAACCAATCCTTCTCCCTGAACAATTATGCATTAAATCAACATCTTGATTAATGATTCATCAAAAAATGCCGATATTAGATTAGATATGACCGAATTTAGGTTAACCGGCTCGGTTGCCTTAAGAGTGCATGCGATTCGGTTATCAACCCAATAACGTAAAACAGGAAACACAAAAACACGCAAACACGGATTTTAAAAACATCGATATTCAGCAAAGGGAAAAAAGATGCTAGCACAAACACTAGCGAAAGTTCAACTCCTATTAGAAGAGGCGCAGCAAAAGCTCTCGAAGGATTCGGTCGCGGTTATTGAACGCGTTTATAACGACGTCGTCAACCTCAATAATTTCATCAAGAAAAAAGTGGTTGAAATCGAAAATGATAAAGGCCTTGATTCTATTCAGAAAAGAGCCGCAAAACGAGAGGCTTTTGAACGCGCCGAACGCAAGCTTGAAGTCATGAAAGATAAAAGAAATTATTCGGCCATGATCGAACAAATAGAGATAAAACTGGAAGATGGTGCTGAAGCGAAAGAAGTCTCCGTTTTAAAATTTTTACAGCACAGAGAAATACGCGATCGGCTGGCAACCATGACCGAAGCGCAAATTCTCTCTCATTTTGGAGATTCTCTTTTCGACGGCAGTAACGAACTTCTGCTGGATGCCATATTAAGTGCACCACCCGGATTTGAGATCCTGAGCGAAGACATACTGAGTAATTTAAGGATCATTAAAGCTAAAAAAATACATCCGGATATTACAGATAAAATTGACGCCGTGCAGGAGCTGAAATCCAAGACGCTGCAGATATTTACACTGATTAAACTCGAACTGGATAATTTAAGGATAAAAGAGCTTCCTAAAACCATTACCGGAAAGGTCTAGTTTAACAATAATGTTGTTGCCCTTTGAAATTGGGAAAAAGCGTTAATTTTGTTTAGGAGTCATTTGTGAGTTCAAATTCCGATCGAAGAAAAACGAATCGCTATCATTTCGAGAGCGTTATTTTGCATGATACCCTGTTGCCGGATATTTTCTATGATGCCAAAATGTATGATATCAGTAAGGGCGGGGTGCATTTTGAGTCTGATCAAAGCCTTTATCCGGGAGAGGAAATTTACATCGGGCTTAAAAGCACCCCGTATGCTGAAGACAGCGAAAAATATTATTCTTATGTGCGAATTAAATGGCGCAAAGTCTTGCCGAACTCTTCTTTTAAATATGGTTATGGTGCTGAATTCATTAAAGCAAGCAAGTCTCTTTTAAAAATTATTGATATCGCCGATTTCGATGATAAGACGCCTAAAAATCAGG
>JASFGM010000637.1:0-3012 GCA_050123755.1 Desulfobacterales bacterium | reverse complement strand
CAAGGTGGTTATCCTGGACAGCAATCAGGAGGCCTTAGATAACGCCCAGTCTCAACTGTCACCGCTAACAGGCGGGGTATGTGCAGATGTCGGCAGCCCGGAGGAAATAGAAGCGGCGTTTAAGGAGGTAGACGAAATCATGGGCGGCATCGACATTTTGATATCGAATGCAGGCATCAGTGTTCGCCAAGCGTTTATGAAAATCGACTATGAACAATGGTCGAAAGTGCTGCGCATCAATTTAGACGGAATGTTTTTGTGCGCCAAAGCGGCCATTGAACGCATGAAACCGCAGCAATCCGGGGTAATTTTATTCACCGCATCAACCAACGGGTTTGCGGGTTATCCGTATTATGCGGATTATAATGCGTCAAAATCCGCCGTGATTAACCTGACCAAAACCATCGCTATGGAATGTGCGCCCTGGCTCAGAATCAATTCGATTTGTCCCGGTTATGTATTGACACCCATGCAAAAAGCAGAATACACCGCCGAAATGATGGATGCAGTCAACGCCCGGATCCCCATGGGGCGTCATGCGGACCCCAAAGAAATTGCCGCTCTGTTTGCATTTTTAGCGTCTTCCGAGGCCAAATATATTACCGGCACAGCAATTACAGTCGACGGCGGAGAGTCTTTGGGGACGTATATTCCGATGGAAGCGTAAATATCGGCGAACAAAAACTCCTATAACAAGACCCCCGTTTTAACCGCACCAAATTACAATATCCTAAAAATTGTGCCCGTTTGTTTAAAAAATCTATAATGTCTACCCTTTTTTATGCCCCAAGCGTTTGGGATCTATGAAAATAATTTCATTCTTAGAAGATGGGGAACGAATCAAAAAGATATTAAAACATCTGGGATTATGGGAAGTGAAACAGAGGCCGCCGCCACGGGTTAATCCTTGTATTTACTGTAGTCAGGAGAATGGTTGACAGGCTGCCATTTAACTCAATATTAAGTACGTGAGAATAATTTGCCAATAGCCAAAAGACTGTCAAATTTGTCTTCGGTTGTGATTATCATTTCCTAAAGTAGAATTACAAATATACTTCCACCTTGCAATCAACACATAGTGTCTCAATTATCTTATATTATTGTTATAAAATCGGAAGCGTTGTATTTGACAATAGAAATATGCGGGAGTTTGAATCGAATTATTTGCTTGCCGTTGGAGGGTCGTGGAGTGAGTTGAAGTGCCTGCTCGCTGCAAACGATGATCTGATCGATAAAATCGAACCACTGCCGTCTGCTGCAAGTAAGCCAAAGGCTCCCGAGCGGTATCCTATCTGTGATCGTTCGGCAAAAATCAACAAAACGTGTTGGCACTGCCTACCCTGCGAAATAGAATGCCCGGCAGCGACACTGCAGGTGAGGATGCCGTATCATATGCAATAGGGACCCCATACCACAGGAGGAATCGTACATGTATCATTTCGGCTATGGATCTAATCTAAGCATCGATTTTGTCAAAAAAAATCTGATTCCAAACGCGAACTTTGCGATGAAGGGGTACTTGCCCAACTTTGAGGTACAGTTCCCGTTCTGGTCGGAAGAACGCCAGGGGGGCTTTAGCGGCATTATGGAGGCCCCCGGTGAACTCGTTCACGGCGCACTTTACGAAGTGACCGAGCAGGAGCTCATAACGCTCGATAACCTGGAAGGTGTTTACAAAGATTTGTATAAAAGGCAGACTTTTCTGGTGTTGGGCGAAGACGGCAAATTCCATCTGGCTGATTTATATCGGGTGATTGATCCCAAAGGTCCCTTCCCGCCTTCACGCAGCTATGTGGAAATCATGCTCACCGGTGCGCGGGATCTTGAATTGGATCCTGAATATATCAAGAAAATTGAGGGATTTTACCGTCAAGGGCAATAGTGCCCGACACATGCGATACTTTCTTTGCGGCAATAAGCGAAAGCAAAGCCATTGTGCTCCCTTTATCTTGAATGACGAATCAAGGCGTCAATGGAAAACCCCGCCGCAAGTAGCGGAGTATCATCGGGAAGCTGTCAACTTTCGCCGCAAGCGTCAGGGTATTAGACCCGCGAAGAAATAAAAAGTGAAATCGATTTGATTGTTTTTATCAGTCCCGCTTTTAAGCGGCAACAGGTTTTAAAAGAGCGTTTGAGAACTTTGATTCGAATTTTGCAAATCTAGAGTTGAAATCTAAAAGACCGGGTAGCCGGGGGGCATTACTGCCCCCAAGCCCCCTAAGAACCGTGCGTGACAGGTTACCGTCACACGGCTCAAGCCCTTCAAAGGCCGACCTCGGCAGAGAGGTGACCCGGTGATCGAAAACTCCGACCACCTTTGCGATACACACTGGCAGCCAAAACCCATTCGGTCAAGGGCGCATGGCTCACATAAAGTGGCCTCATTTGCTTTCCCCCCTAAAATCGGTTCTGCCCGTTTTCTCGCAACGAAGCACCCGATGGACGTCAGCACCCTTGCGGGCCGGGTAATGTCTCAACCCGTATCCACCCCATTACAGGATGGCTTTGGCTTCTTCCATCATCTCACCCCATACCTCCCTCAGCATGCCTTACGGTTAGCCTGCCCCAAAGGGCGAAGGCATGGGGTTACCACGTTCCACGTATCTGACAGCAGATACCTTAGGTCCACTTTGCTCTGCCGGCGGGAGTGTTGCCCGTGTCGGACGTTCAGCAACCCATCCGAACCACCCGCTTACCTTTTGGTTCAAGCCTCACAGCTCCTTTGGCTTGTCAATATTCACGACAGTTACAAGTGTTCACTTCCGTTGACCATAGTATCCTATCCTAACCCCTCACCCGGATGGAGCTTCCAGGAGCGCTTCCACCTCACGGCTTCCACGCCGTTCGCACAGGCGAACTTCGGCGCATTGTCAGGAAGGCTTCATACCCGTCAAGGGTGCACCTTGAGCGCATGCTTCCATAGGACCGCAGCGACGGGACGCTGGGTTCAGACAAAGGCTTGATGCCTTCGCTGAACAGTCAAAATACGCGACTTCGTGTCGCAATGGTGAT
>JASFGM010000636.1:0-3018 GCA_050123755.1 Desulfobacterales bacterium | reverse complement strand
CCCAGCGAGGAGACAAAGCTCCGGATTACCACGAATGGGATATTGATAAAGAAATGTCCCTGGCTAAAGGAGCTGATTCAAGAATATAACATTCACGTACAGGTTTCCCTGCATGTCTTGAACGGAAAAACACAATACCCGAAACTGATCAATCAGGTGACGGAAGGATTGAGACTTATCGAAAAGTGGGCCGGAGAAACGCCTAGGCCGGTTGAATACAGATGGGGTTCCTATGTTGATAGTAAACAAAAGCTAAATTTTCAAGTTTTCTACGATGGAACAGGATGCAACATAAAACCATTCAAACATGACAATATCGTTGAAAGCAAAAAACATTGCACCTGTGACACATTGCAGCTCTACAGGCATAATCTTTATAAGTGTGCACCCATCGCCTACTTAAAAGAAGCCCTTATGAAAATAGGGAAAAAAGATGACCCGGACTGGCGCCCATTCCTCAATTATAGACCGCTGACACCGGATTGCTCGTACAGTGAGCTGAAACGGTTTATGGATACACAACCGAAACCAGAGTGGACTTGCAGAATGTGCCCACCGTATTCAAATGTCATATTATCAAAAGAAAGGGAATTATTCGAAAAGCCCGTCAGATAGATTGACCTAATTTTATATACAATTACACGATACACTCCGCGATGGCTGCTGTAGCCTTTTTAATTAATTAGGAATCATTCCTATTTACTCTGGCATATGATTATGGTAGAGGGAAATTGCATTTTTATCATTAAATTGAGCGTTAAGGACGTTTTTACCTGAACGCCATGCGGGGATAGAGGATACAAAAACGCCATAAACCCTTATTTACTCACGGCTGAAGAACGCTTCCTTAAAAAATTTGGTAAATTCGCCATTGCCAAACCGGTGCGAACGGGTTAAAGATGGTCATCGCCGCTACCAACCGGGGCACCGTATTCATTTAATCGTTTTGATCCAAAATCATGGGGTTCGCTTATGGTTAAACAACAAACCCTGCCATCTGATAAAGAAGCGTCCGAGCGTGTTGAACGCCAGATCGTCCTGCCTTTTATAAAATCAATTGAGATTTCGCTAAAGAGTATCCGGGTTCGATTTTTCCGTTCTCTCATTACCACCATGAGCCTGGTCCTTGCGGTTTCCTTCTTGGGTTTCGTAAGAATAAGCAACGACGTCGCCAATGGCATGCTGGCCACGCAGGATCGTCAGCTGCGTCAGGCCGTTATTCGATCAGGTTATGATCTCGGCCCCGAGGACACCAATGTGGGTGCCAGCCCGAAACAACGCTGGATTGTCATCCTGTCGCTTTTAGTCTGCGTGGTGGGCATTGTAAATGCGCAGCTCATGGCCGTAACGGAGCGGTTCAGAGAAATCGGTACCATGAAATGCTTAGGTGCTCTGGATCGTTTTATTTTGAGACTATTTATTCTTGAAGCCGGTATGCAAGGTTTGGCCGGTGCGGGTGCGGGTGCGCTGTGCGGTGCCGTTTTTGCATTGATCAGTGGCGTATTCCGGTTTGGTTTCGCAGCGCTGATCTCAATTTCGTGGATCAGTGTAATCGTTTCCGTTTTTATTGCCCTGGGTGTCGGTTGCCTGTTAAGTTTGTTAGGTGTTTTATATCCTGCACTTATCGCGGCCAGAATGCAGCCGGTCGAGGCGATGCGGGTGGAGCAGTAAAAAAAGTACAAGGCACAAGGCAGATCATAAAATAAAAAAGACCTTGCGCCCTGAACCGTAAGCGAGGCGTTATAGGAGCTTTTTATGGCAGAATCGACCAGTATTGTTCGTGTTACCGATGTCTATAAGACTTTCCAGCTCGGAAAGGTGGAAGTTAAAGCCCTTCAGGGGATAAACCTCGAGATCCCGCGGGGTAATTATATCTCCATCATGGGACCCTCCGGCTCAGGGAAAAGTACGCTATTCAATATGATCGGCGGCCTGGACAAGCCTTCGTCCGGGAAAGTGTTTATCGACGAAGTCGATATCGCTCAGCTGGATGCCTATGAGCTGGCCTGGCTGCGTTGCCGCAAAATTGGTTATATATTTCAGACGTTCAATATCATTCAAGTGATGACCGCTTTGGAGAATATTACGCTTCCGATGATATTTTCCGGCATGAACAACGATGCTGCGGTCGAGAAAGGGATTCATCTCCTGGAACTTGTGGGCCTGGGTGACCGCTACAGCCATAAACCGTTTGAGCTTTCCGGCGGGCAACAGCAGAGAGTGGCTATCGCGCGAGCGCTGGCCAATGATCCGGCCATCATCCTTGCCGACGAGCCGACCGGAAACCTTGATCTGACCACCGGTGAGGAAATCATTGCGTTGCTCAAACGCTTAAGTGCCGAACGAAAGGTGACGGTCATATCGGCCACCCATGATTTCAAAATGCTCAATGTATCCGATCAGGTGGTCTGGATTCGGGATGGCACCGTTGACAAAATCGAAGACCGCGAAGAACTGTCCATCTCGATCGGCAAGATCGATACGCGGCACTAGAAAAGCGTCTGCTGGCTACTGGCTGCTCGCCACTGGCTTCTGGTTTCTTATAAAACAATCTTTCAGAAATAGAGGTTGAATAGAATTAAAAAATGCAGGGTTTACCTATCATAAAATACATTGCAAACTTTTCCTGCCCTCTATGTCCAACGGCCAGCGGCCAGAAGCCAGCAGCCAGCAGCCAGCAACCAGCCAGACATGACCCACTGAAATACGGACAAATGAGAATCAGACGGAAATGGCTGTGGATCCCATTGGCGGTGTTGGGATGCCTGTTGTGGATTTCTGCAGCAGCGGCCCAGATTACCGAACAGCAACTTCCCGATGCGTTTACGGATATTATCGGCAAACTTTCCGCTCTGGCAGACCGCAGCACCGGAACCGCCGAAAACGAGGAGGCCGCTCTTTATATCAAGAGACAATTGGAACAACTCGGCTATGAAGACGTGGGGTCTTATCGCTTCTCAGTGCCGGTTATTCGAAATGAAAAAAGCACCCTCAGCCTTCCAAACCGCAATATTCAAA
>JASFGM010000635.1:0-3018 GCA_050123755.1 Desulfobacterales bacterium | reverse complement strand
GTTGGAACGACCGGCAAAGGCAACCTCCGGCAACCGGACAGGGGGGTATTGCGAGGGTTTGGTGGCGCTGGTGACAAATTCGGCAGATGTGATTTTCATGAATATTGGGTATCTGGTATCTGGGTAATGGTAATTTTTATATTGGATACTGGATAAACGGTTCTATGAAGTACGGGGCTTTTTTATTGGCCACAGACCAGCCTTCGCTCTGGCGAGCTACGCCGCGGCAGGCCCACACGGACGAACACAGACCTTTTCCGCTGATGACTTATCAGCGGAAAAATTTCCATCGCTTCGCGATAAAGTTGCAGCAAAGTTCATTCCGCATTCCGCAATCCACATTCCGAAATCTATAACGCCGCTTATTTAGCAAATTTTATATTCATTGGTGAAAGTTGTTTTTAAACCCGACTTTCCAGGTATTTTTCTAGCCGCTCCATGCCCTCTTCAATATTTTCCATGGAATTGGCGTAGCAAAACCGCAAATAGCCTTCACCGTTTTTGCCAAAATCGATTCCGGGTGCGACGCCGACATGCGCTTTTTCCAGCATATCGAAGGCCAATTTGTAAGAGTCGTCTGAGAATTGTTTGGCATTGGCAAATACGTAAAAGGCGCCGGTGGGCTCTACGGTAATTCCAAAGCCCAGCTCTTTTAGGCGCCGGATCATAAATTTGCGGCGCTCGTTGTAAATTTCTTGCATGCGAACGACATCGTCTGCGGCATTTTTCAGGGCTGCAATACCGGCCTGTTGAATCATGGCGTTGGCGGAAATAAAAAAGTTTTGATGCAGTTTCTGCATGGGGCGAATAAACGGCCTGGGTGCGATGACGTAACCGAGACGAAGTCCGGTCATGGCAAACTGCTTGGAAAAACCGTTGAGTACAAAAGCGTGATCGCAAAACTCCAGAATCGAATGCGCCTGGCCCTCATATACCAGCCCGTGATAGATTTCATCGGAAACAATGTAAGGGCAGCGCTCACATTTCGTGAGCTCGGCGATTTGCTGCATGCGTTCGGCTGACAGCAGATTACCGGTTGGGTTGGAAGGGGAGTTGATAAATATGGCCCTGGTTTGAGAGGTGATGTTTTCTTTGATAACTTCCGGCCGGTACTGAAAGCCGTCTTCTTCGTAGACCGGAATCGTGACAGGTTTACCGCCTACAAACTTGATGAAATTAGGGTAGCAGGCATAGTGCGGATCTGAGATGATGACTTCATCTTGCCTTTCAAGTAACGCTGCGAAAATCATAAATATGGCCGGGGAGGAGCCGGAGGTAACAATCACCTGGTCGGGATCTGCAGATACCTGATAGTGTTTGCGGTAATATTGGCAGATCGCTTCCCGCAGTTCAAATAGACCCAGGCTATGCGTATAATGGGTAAATCCATCTTCAAGGGCCTTACAGGCCGCTTCTTTTACGCAGTCGGGCGTATCAAAGTCCGGTTCGCCGACTTCCAGGTGGATGATGCGGGCGCCTTCACGCTCGAGCTCCTGAGCCTTTTCCAGCACATCCATTACGATGAAGGATGTCATTTCTTCAGTACGCTTGGAGATCATAAAAAAGTCCTTTGTTGCGCGTTGCGCGTTGCGTGTTGCGAGTTAAGTCACGATGTCGCCAATCAAAACGCGCAACCCGTAACTCGCAACCCTATATTACCTTATTGAGGTGATATTCAATAATCCCTTCCGCTCCGTGCTTTAGCAGTTCGGGAATCAGATCGCGCACTACGTCGGAACTGACCACAATTTCCACCGAGAACCATTTGGTTTGATAAAGCGGTGCTACAGTGGGTGCATTCAGGCTCGGCAGCATGCTGATCACGTCTTCCATCTTTTTTTCGGGCACATTCATTTTGATGCCCACCATTTTTGCACCCTGCAGCGCCCCTTTGAGCAAAAGAGCAATTTGTTCTATTTTTGCCCTTTTTCCAGCATCCTTCCAGGCGTTGTGGTTGGCAATCAGCTGGGTGTTGGTCTGCATAAGCTCATGAATCACCCGCAGGCCATGGGCTTTGATGGTGGATTCGGTTTCGGTGACTTCCACAATCGCGTCCGCGAGTCCGGACACCACCTTGGCTTCGGTTGCACCCCATGAAAATTCAACGCCGACATTAATGTTGCGTTCCTTGAAATATCGCCGGGTAAAATTCGTCATTTCGGTGGAAATTTTTTTGCCCTCGCAATCTTCAATCTTTTTTATGGGTGAGTCAAAAGGCACTGCCAGCACCCAGCGCGCCGGCCGGGAACTCACTTTGGAATAAACCAGATCGGTGACAACATGGATGTCGGATTCATTTTCGGCGATCCAGTCCTTGCCGGTCAATCCGACATCCAGAGTGCCGCTTTCGATATAATTTGACATTTCCTGGGCACGGCAGATGGCGCACTCAATGCTGTCATCATCGATTTCAGGAAAATAACTTCGGCCGTTGACATTTATATTCCACCCGGAGCGCTTAAACAGTGAAATCGTGGCATTTTGTAAACTACCTTTGGGGATTCCCAATTTGAGTTGATTTTTCACTTGCCGTATACCTCCTTAGGGTCAAATATGGGTTCTCCGATTATTTTTACAGACCCAGCTTCTATTTTTTTATGAAAACAGCTGCGATGGCCGGTATGACAGGTGGCACCGCCAAGCTGTTCAATTTTTAACAGCACCGTGTCTTCATCGCAGTCGATGCGGATCTCTTTTACAATTTGCAGATTGCCGGATGTTTGACCTTTAACCCACAGCTCCTGACGGCTGCGGCTCCAGTAGGTGGCTTTGCCGGTGTTCAGGGTAGTTTCCCATGCTTTTTGATTCATAAAGCCCAGCATCAGGACCTCGCCGGTCTTATAATCCTGCACGATCGCCGGAATGAGACCGCCTGCTTTTTTAAAGTCTGGTGATATCATTTTTATAAAATCACATATTGAATTTGTTCCCCAAAGGGGGTAAACTAAAAGTTTATAAAAGCGTATGTTTTACACAAAAAATATGGATTAAATTCTAAAATTGTAAACTTTGATAGGT
>JASFGM010000634.1:0-3024 GCA_050123755.1 Desulfobacterales bacterium | reverse complement strand
GCCGGCCGCCAGCCCCACAATAACCGCCAAAACGGCCATAATCGTGTGTTCGCTGGCGTGTAATGCTTGCAGACTTGGAAATTTCTTTAAAATTTGCGTTTTCATTGATTTCCCTGTATTTTTTAAATATCCGTAAAATCAAAGAATACTTTCAGACCCCAGATTGACTTCAACTGTTAGTATCTGAAAATATTTATGATTTTTATATATGCCGCAAGACAAAGGTGTCAAGCGATAAATTGGCAGTCGACGCTGCGTATAACATTCTGAAATAAAATGAATATTTTTATTTTTCTTTTATGGATTGACATCCCTTCAAGCATTCGATAAAAGAAACATCTTTATGCATTCAATTTGCTTGACATCAAGAAAAAAATGCATAATTTTGCATCAAATAAGAGGATATTAGCGCTTAACTGTTTGATATCTCTTTTATACCGCTTTGCATAGCAAAGTTTCGAATGAAGGAATTGCGGCACAAGTGGTTGTAGAAAAAACGTTCGAATACCGGAACGTTTTTATGACAATCACTGCGTATTCGTTTAAGGAGGACGAAGATGCCGTTTTATGAGTTCCAATGCCCGGAAGGTACAGTAACAGAAAGCCTGGTCCCGATGGGTACCAAGGCAATCAAATGCCCCAAGTGCAACCGCAAGGCCAAAAAGATCATGTCTCCCTGTTCGTTTAAACTGGTCGGGGGCGGATGGTACGCCGATGGGTATTCCTCTACAAAAAAAGGATCCAAAAAAAGTTCTACCAAGAGCCCTAAGAAGAAATCTAAGAACGATTGAACTTCTTCAGTTTGAACGCCTGTATACGTCCGATAAAAAAGAAGATTGCCAGACACGTTATGTGAAAGCCTCACACCCAACTTTTCCGTTTCAAAAAATTTCAAGCATCCCCCCGACGGTTCTGTTTCTGGGGGATGATTTTTTCCCGCGCTTAAATGATGCCTTTTTGACACCAATCAATGCCCTACCCTATCGATATCGGCGCAGTCGTCTTTCATTCCCAATGAATACGATCCGGTCCCCGAATGGCTCGGTTGCGATCTTGCGATCCGGGAGGTGAAACGTGGAATCAAAATGTGAATATTCAAGCATCCAGATCCCCAATGATCCTAAATATGCAACTGCAGCTGCCATCTATGTATCCGAAATTGCCCGCACGATGGGGATGGAAGATCAAGACTTAAAATCTCTTGAAAACGGCATCATTGAGGCGGTCACCGCCCTGATGGGATACTCTTTCGAGCCGGGCGAAAAAGGGTCTCTGGAGATAATCTGTGAGCGCATTCCGGAAGGTTTAAAAGTCAGTCTGCGGGATAAGGGACTTCCTTTTGGTGCCGGTGATACAGATTCACCGGCCCCTGAAAGTTCAATCGATGATAGCCGCGAAATGGGAGAACCGATCTTCCGGCTTAAGGAATACCTTGATGAAATTCGACTTAACAATCTGGGGCCGCAAGGCAAGGAGCTCGTTTTAATCAAACACCTGAAAAATAAAAGTATCACTGACTATTATGCAGCCTGCGATCTGGAGCCCTTTGAACCATCGCTGCCGCCAATTGCCTCATCATTGGACGAATTAAAATGCCGGGTCCGACAGATGGATCCGACCGAAGCGGCCGAAGTATCAAAGACAATATATAAAACCTACGGTTACAATTATCCCCGCGACTATGTTTATTATCCCGAAAAAATTAACGCCCTTAATAAAAGCGGGCAGATACACTCCGCCGTTGCCGTATCCGGTGAAAAAGACATTGCGGGATATGGTGTTTTTCAGATCTGGGAGGAGAACCCTCAAATTGTCGAAATGGCCCAGGGGGTCGTGAAACCGGAGTTTCGATCTCGGGGATGTTTTCGCAATATAACCCAATATCTGTTAGATCAGGCCAAATCCCAAGGTAAGCAGGGCGCCTTCGGGGAAGCGGTCACCAATCACACTATATCTCAGCATACGGTGCATGGATTTGGTTTCAGAGACTGCGGACTCAGGCTGGGAATGATACCGCCTGACATTTTATTTAAAGGCATACAAGCAAAAATTCCGTATCGGGTGAGCATGCTGGTGCAATTTTTATATTTAAAACCGGCGGCGGCTTTCCGCAGGATTTATGCGCCGCCGCATCACGAAAACATGCTTACCGCTCTGTATAAAGGGTTGGACGTTCGGCCTGAGGTTAAAAGAACAGTGCCGGCAGAAGCGAGAAGGGTGGCGTCAACATCTGCTATTAGAATAAAGCTTGTCGGCGCCATGAGTTTTGCCCGCATCATCATTGACCGTTACGGTAAGAATATCTTCGATGAGCTTGAAACTAAAATAGAGGAACTTTGCCTGAAAAAAATCGAAATTCTGAACCTCTTCCTGAATCTCTCCGATCCATTAACCTGCACCTACACGGCGCAATTTGAAAAGCTGGGGTTTTTCTTTGCGGGCATACTGCCCGGAGGTCTTGCAAACGGTGATGCACTGATTCTGCAATATTTAAACAACGTCCCCTTAGACTATGAAGCCATTCAGGTCAAATCCGCCACCGCTAAAAAACTGCTCGCCTATGTTCGCGAACACGATCCGAAACTTAAGTAAGTTTCGGGTGTCAGCAAACAGATGACTGTAGACAGAAGACAGATGAAGGGCTGTATTTGCGCGGGGATGAACTTATAATATTCAAAATTAAAAATTACTTCATTTGACAACCCCCAATTATGATATCTGTATTTTGGTGCAAGTTTAGGTACTCTCAATTTATCACCACCTGACGTCACATAGACATGGTCTTACAGGCAACAAAATGAATACAAAATTTATTGTGCGGGTTACATTTTTTTTGGCCACATGGATTGTTATGGTTCTTAGCAATCCGTTGATGTACGCTTGCACCGGATTCATGATGTCAGATGGCGAAAATGTGCTTGTCGGTAACAACGAAGACTCCAAAATTCCATACACGCGGGTATGGTTTATTCCAGCTGAGAATGGGCGGTTCGGAAGGGTATATTTTGGATACGATAACTGGTC
>JASFGM010000633.1:0-3025 GCA_050123755.1 Desulfobacterales bacterium | reverse complement strand
TGCCACCGTATATGATACGGATTCATCACAATTGGCCTTGATAAACGCCTTCAGGGCGTCCTTAAATCCTTGAACGGTCTCTTTGTGCACTTCATCCGGGATATAGGAGGCAACAATCGGCATGCCGAAACCCGGCATCACACTTACCAGCCGAATCTCGGCACCACTGGGTTTCCCAATCTCTACGGCTTTTTGATAAACAGTGGCGGCTGTATTGGGATAATCTACATCTATGGGTACAAGAATTTTTTTAAACATAATTTACTCCGGAAGGTAAAATAGCGGTAATCCGTTTTAACAACGCCCGCCGTCTCTTATTTCAAGAGCAGCAGGTTAGCGCCGGGTCAGAATGGGATTATCAATCAAGCAACGGCAGCTTCAAGTTTGCGTTTTCGGTTGCGCTGCAAATACCAGATCAGCACCAGCAGCCCCAGCGCCGGTATAAACATGAGCTGTTTCGGCAGGCGCTGAGTCGGCACCTTAATGTTCAAGATCTCCTGGTCAAAGTCGATACCGGCTTTTTCCGCAGCGCTCGAGAAGACCACATTGTCAATCAGGATTTTATCCGCTTCATTGCGTGTTTCAAGCCCGATGGCTTCCAGTCTTTCTACACCGGTACTTTCATCTCCCACCGCCAGCATGACGGTTTTAGTATACGCTTTCCCTTTTAAATCTTCCCCCGCCACCTCGATGATTAATTGGGAGCCGGGTTCCATGCCTGCCACCATTTGTTCAAGTTTGGCAGGTGGCTCCTGTGTCAGCGGCGGAAAAACCATGTCCCACCAGAAACCGGGGCGAAAAAGGGTGAACGCCACGAGCAACAGTGCCGCGGTTTCCCAGATGCGGCTTTTGGTCAGGAAGTATCCCTGAGTTCCGGCGGCAAATGCCAGCATGGCGATAACAGAGGCCACGATCACAATTAACAAATGGAACCAGGTGCCCACCCCGATGAGCAAAAGCTCGGTATTGAAGATGAAGATAAACGGTAAAATGGCTGTGCGGATGTCGTACATAAAGCCCTGGATACCGGTGCGGATCGGATCACCGCCGGATATGCCGGCCGCCGCAAAAGCCGCCAGCCCGACCGGTGGCGTGTCGTCGGCCAGGATGCCGAAGTAGAACACAAACATATGCACCGCAATCAAGGGCACGATCAGACCGGCTTTGGCGCCCAGGCCGACGATCACCGGCGCCATCAGGGTCGACACCACGATATAGTTGGCCGTTGTCGGCAGTCCCATCCCCAGGAGAAGGCTGATGAGGGCGGTAAAGAACAGGATCAACACCAGGTTCCCGCCCGAGATGAACTCGACAAATTCTGTCATGACCAGCCCGATACCGGTGAGAGTGACGGTCCCGACGACAATACCGGCCGCGGACGTGGCCACACCGATGCCGATCATATTTCTGGCACCGGCCACCATGCCTTCAATCAAATCAGCAAAGCCGTTTTTAAAAGAGAATTCATCGCCCTTCATCTTGCGGAAAATGCCTTTTAAAGGCCTCTGGGTGATGACAATAAACATCAGCAGCACCGTCGCCCAGAAAGCCGAAAGTGACGGTGACAACCGTTCCACCACCAGACACCACATCAGCACCACGATGGGCAACAAGAAGTAATATCCGGCCTGGGCGGTGGGACCCAATTGCGGCAACTCTTTGATTTCATGGCTGGTATCCAGTTCCGGCACTTTACAGGCAAAAGCGAGCAGCAAAAGGTAGGCCACAAACAGCAATACACAGACAATGTATATGGTTGCCCCACCGGCAACGGTTTTAATCCAGCCTAACCCAAAGTAGGTGATGCCGCCCATGATGATTAAAAACAAAAAGGTCATGACACCTGCAAGCAGCTGTTGGGGCATGGTTTTTGTTACCTTTTTTTCCATGCCCTTGAGACCCATTTTACCGGCTTCAAGGTGGACGATATAGACAAGCGCGATATAAGAAATGATCGCCGGCAGGAAGGCGTGCTTGATGACTTCGATATAGGAGATGCCCACATATTCGACCATCAAAAAAGCCGCGGCCCCCATCACCGGCGGCATCAACTGACCGTTGGTCGAACAGGCCACCTCGATCGCCCCGGCTTTTTCGGCCGAAAAACCAACTTTTTTCATCAAAGGGATCGTGAACGTACCGGTAGTGACGACATTCGCTATGGACGACCCGGATACCAGTCCGGTCATCCCGGAAGATACCACCGCGGCTTTGGCCGGACCTCCCCGAAGGTGGCCGAGCGCGGCAAAAGCAACGCGAATAAAGTAGTTGCCGGCACCGGCCTTTTCGAGCAGCGAACCGAACAGCACGAACATAAATACCATGCCGGTCGAAACCCCCAGCGCAACCCCAAAAACACCCTCGGTCGACAGCCAGTAATGGGACATCCCCTTGACCAGACTGGCGCCCTTATGGGCAATGACATCGGGCATATAAGGGCCGCCAAAGGTATAGCAGATAAACACCGCGGCGACCACCATCAGCGGCGGGCCCAGTGCGCGGCGCGTTGCCTCCAGCAGGACCACCAGACCCACAACAGCGACGACCAGATCCAGTTTGGTCGGATCGCCCGAGCGCTCTGCTAATCCGTCATAAAAAATAAATAGATAGGCCGCGCAAAACGCCGCAACCAGAGCTACCCCCCAGTCCTGAACCGGGACGTAGTTTCGGGGCGATGATTTAAACGTAGGATAGGCCGTGTAGGCCAGGAAAATGGCAAAAGCCAGGTGAATCGATCGGGCTTCGGTATCATTTAAAACAAAAAAATTGAAGATAAAAGGTAAGGGAGACGAATACCAGAGCTGGAAAAGGGTCCAGGCCAGCGGTACATAAAAAAGGATTTTTTTAGGAATTGCTCCGGTTGGATTACGCGCCCCCGTCTCCGTCTCGGCAACCATCTCCTGAAGCTGTTCTTCAGATTTCAGGCTATCTGTCGATTCGACCATGCGATGATTCCTTCTGTGAGAATTATTGATCTATGTGTTTGCGGCGGGGCAGCTCCGGAAAGATTGAAAAATATCCCCCA
>JASFGM010000632.1:0-3029 GCA_050123755.1 Desulfobacterales bacterium | reverse complement strand
CTGGACATAATCAGTGGCAGCGATACCGCTTCGGGCCCCTGAGGTGGTTGCGAATGGAATGGCATACGCGCAAAACCCTTCCACTCCCGATGCCGGGCCGCACGCGGCATCACCGGCGGCATACAACCCCTTTATGTTTGTCTCACAATTCAAATTGATCTTAAGACCGCCACCGTAACCGACATTGCCCATATTCACCGAAACCCACTCAACCCTCTTTTTTATCCGGCCTTCTTTTATGTAACCGGCCCGCTCAAAGGCCCGGTACATGATCGGAAGGGTGTGCTTGAAGTAGGTTAGAGAATTTTGATCAAAGCTTGAAAAATCATAATAGATGGGCCCGCGACCGAGCATTACTTCGCAGGCCATCCCGGCGGACAGGCGGTTCATTACGGCATGATCTCCATATTCGGGATCATATTTATGCATGTAAGATTCACCCTTCGCATTGACGAATCGGGCTCCGGATCCCTGCAGCACATTCATCCCGGTGGTATCAAAATCAGCGCAGGAAAGGTGATGGCAGCAAAATTCATAGTTGCTCAGTACGGCACCGGCCTCCAGACCCATGACATGGGCATCACCGGTGACCATTTTTTGATAGGCATAATGCGCTTTAAAGGCTTGGGCACCCGCGGTCAGAATCACTGCTTTGACCTGATATAGCTTTTGTTTACCGGTACGCAGATCAAAACCCAAAGCTCCCGCAATGGTTTTGGGATCGTTTTTAGCGTGCACCAGGTGGGTCATCATGGTTTTATCCTGGATGGTTACGCCCATCTTACGGGTGATTTTCCTAAGGACATCCATCAGCCGGGGGCCGTGAAACATCATGGTCTTTATCGGCCGTTCGTTCGAGGAACCCTGGCCTTCCAGCCGGTCGTAGGCGCCGTCCTGCCGCTTCAGGAAATCAACTCCCCAGGCATCCAGTTCTTGAGCCCTCTGATAAACTTCCTGAAGGTGGGTTGCGGTCCACTGTTGGTCGTTGATATAATAGCCCTCTTCAACCGCCTTGCTGAACCAGAGATCGTAATCATCTTCTTGGGGGATAAAGCATTTAAAAGATCCGGCTGCAAATTTGCTGCAGCCGCTTTTACCCACATAACCCTTGTCAACCAGGATGACATCCGCGCTGCCGTGCTCTTTAGCTTTGATGGCAGCAAAACAGCCGGCAGCTCCGCCGCCGACGATTAATATGTCGCCGGAAATTTTTTCGATATGATTATCGCCGCTGGGGTTCATTTAGAAATCTCCAAATCCTGATCGCACTTTTTTCCACCTTGGCGGTCAAGTTTACAAAAGTCTAAAATCAATAAATACGGATATCAGATTTTTCTAAAAAATATCAAGCTTTCAATGATTGTTGGGATATGCGGCAAGCATCCGACAGCTGTTGAAAAAAAAGCCACTTCCTTTGCTTTTGAAGCTTCAGGATGGTAAATATACGAGATGATGAAAAAAAAGACGCTGACTTCACAGGAAACAATTATTCTAAACAAGCTTGCCGCTTTGAAACAATCCAAATTCAGGTCGAAATTTAAGTTAGCGCAAAAAGAACGCGATTACATTGCTGCTAAAGGTCTCGGAACCATCAAAGACCATGCATTTCAATTTCTAGTTGCAAGGGCTGCTCCCGATTTTCCAAAGAACGATGGTAAACAAACCCCGATGCGGGGGCATCCGGTTTTCATTGCCCAGCATGCGACCGCCACGTGTTGTCGTGGATGCATTCAAAAGTGGCATGCCATCGAGAAGGGCAGGGCGTTGGATGAGAAGGAGATTCAATATATTGTGGCATTGATTATGGGGTGGATTGAGCAACAGATAGATGAATAAAATATTTTATCAGGGAGATTGTGAAAATGGGTGAAGATTTCAAAGAGTTTTTAAAAGAAAATGTTACGAGTTTAAACCAATGAAAAACAAAGAAATTCAAAAAGATCGAAGGGTCAGCTTACAATCCATGGTGATTATTGTTCTGATTGTTATTCTTATTGGAATTCTAATCCTGCTTCAAACGAAAGATACTTTTTATAATCCATCAGACGGGCCGCAACTTGCAAAAGGCCTGCCCGCGCCTAATTTCAGCTTGCCCGACCTGGGCGGCCAAATGGTCAGCCTGGCGGATTACAGGGGCAAAGTGGTCCTTATCAATATCTGGGCCACATGGTGTCCCCCTTGTGTGCAAGAGATGCCGTCCATGGAAAAGCTCTATCAAGAGCTAAGGGGGGACGGATTTGAAATCCTGGCGGTCAGCATCGACGAATCGGGGGCGCAAGGTGTGCGCCCGTTTATGAAAAAGCACAAACTGAGCTTCCCGGTGCTTACGGATCCTGAGGGCACCATAAAGAGTCTTTATAAGACAACCGGTGTCCCCGAAAGCTTTATCATTGATACGGACGGGGTACTTGTAGAAAAAGTTATCGGCCCAAGGGACTGGGCGATTCCTGATGCCATTCGTTTTTTTCGAAATTTGATTCGGGGAGATTAACGCTTATTTATTACAATCGTAGGAAATAATTCTTTTGGTTTTTTTCCCTCCTGTTGTTTCATAGAAAATGCCGCAAACGAGATCTTTTCCTCTTTCTTTTACATTAAACATTGCTTGATCTGCCAGTGCCAGCAGCTCAGTTAGCGTGCCGGCATCATCAGGGTATGTTGATACGCCTAAACTCGCGCTGACATGAACTTTTAACCCGGCTTTTTGAAGGTAAGGCGTTGCTTTGATTCGTGCGCGGACGGCTTCAGCCGTTTCCATAGCCTCCTGCTTATTGAAACCGGGCAATACCAGCACAAACTCATCCCCTCCATAGGCAACCCCGTATCCCGGGCTTTTGAGCGTCTTTTTAATCGTCATGCCAATCTCCTGAAGTGCCTGGCTTGCATTAAGATGTCCATGGGTGTCAACAACGGTTTTAAAATTGTCAATATCCATGAATACCAGCGAAAAAGAGCGATTCGATAATTTGCTTTTCTCGATCAGGTCAGACAATGCTGAATAGAGATAGCGGGTATTATAAAGATCAGTC
>JASFGM010000631.1:0-3034 GCA_050123755.1 Desulfobacterales bacterium | reverse complement strand
CAAATGATCTTCGCCAGGCAGTGGGTATAGACTATCGAGGCAATTGTTTCATTCATGATGATTCCCATCTGATTTGCGACGCCCCATGATGTCTCAAATTTTGCCAACGCATTTTCCAGCCATCCCCTGATTCGCTGGTCATATGGAGCAATATCCAGTTGTCCCAGAATCTCCTCCAGTGACTTCTCCATCCCTTTAAAGACTTTTCTCATTGCCTGCACCGAAGGATCTCTTCCCCATTCATCCATATCCATCATTGTCGATCTGTTCTTTGAAACTTTTTTATTCGACTGTCCAAACGTTTAACTGTTTAAGTAAACCCATTTTATAAATAAGGTCAAGAATTTTAGTACCGGCAGGGAAGGATATCAGGTTAGCATTTATCGGAAAGTCCAGTTCGTTAACGCGGATATATTTAACGGCAGAAAATGTTATCCACAATTTACGCAGATTTCGCCGATTGAAAAGATTAAAAGTTGATGATGTTATCAAAATGCATTCTGTTTGAATTTGCGTAATCTGCGGATTGCCCTGCGCCCTAATGCGCCATTACAATAACGTCCTCCACATCACCTTCAGGCGTTCTGATAACGAATTGATATTCCAAAATGGTGATGTCCCCAAGAAGCGCGTAGATGCCAAAATAGCCAAGGGCGTCAATCGGAATTGCGTTTATTGAGATTATTTCGTCTTCTTCAATGAGCCCTGCTTCCCACGCGAAGCTGCCGTCATGGACATAAACAATATCGCTTGCGTCGTATATGTTAATCTGAAGGCCCATCCGCTGTAAGCCACTGTCGATGATGTGGCTTCTGTCGTTGTAAGGGTTAAGATCGACCACCTTTTCGGAAAACTTAAAAACTGTCAAATATTCTCTAAAGAAAGTGCCTCCAATAGCCGGCCAGGCGCCTTTCTGCGCGATGATCTCCTCTGGGCATGCTATACCTAAACAATAATCGGTTAATGGCAGGTATTCGACGATCTCGGAACCGTTTAAATTAAAGACGATAGATTCGAAAAGCACGTCCGGTTCCTGAATCAGGGAATCAAGCATCGCAGAAGTTATCCTCGTAAAGGCCGCACCTGTATCGAGGAGATTATTGCCCTGCGACTGGCCCTCTATCGAAACATTTGTAAAAGGTCTGCCAGATTGATAGCTGAAGGGTATCGACACAACGGAAGCTGATGCATTTTCAATGGCATCATAAAAGTAGATCAATTTGCTCTTGTAATCAAAGGTAATATCAAAGTTCTCTAAAAGGTTTATTCCGATGATTCCGTTAAAATACCCCGGCGTGCTCTGCGTGAAGGCGGAATCAGAGGACTGCGCTTTGAAATTTTTAAAACATATGTCGTTTTCGAGACAAAGACTCGAGATATGCACTTCGCCACCGTCGTTTCCAAAAATTTCAGCCGGTACGTATGTTCCGGAAGCACCTGTATCGACCAGCATATCGAGGTCAATTGAATCGTTGACCAAGGCGCTTACGACAAAAAGGGTACCGTGCACAAGCTCGGCTTGAACGGGGCTGTCAGTATCGCCCCCGGAGATACCTCCCCCGGTGCTATCGCTTCTGCAGGCCAGCATGAACAATACAACTGCAAATAAAGCAACGGTTTTTGAGCGTATTATTAGAACATCAATTTTCAATTTTTTACCACTATATAGCCTTCAATGAGTTTCTCTTACTTTATCTAAGCATAACAAATTGTAAAGCCAGCCTAAAATTAATCCTATAATTGCCCCATCTACCAGGGCATAAAGGCTTCCGACGATCATATCGCCAAATAAACCGGAAGCTTTATAGCCCGGGTAGAGCGAAGCGAGCATCAGCAAAAATGCCTTACCGTATCCCGGCCAAATAAAATTTGCCACGCCCACAATGAAAACTGCCCCTGCCGACAAAATGGCAAAGGCAATCGTTAATGCTTTTAGATTTAGTTTCATTTCTTTTTTCCTTTAATCCGCGACTATTTTATATACCTTATCCCCTTCTCTTACTTTTTCAGGTACCTTTATGCCGACACTGTCACCTTTCTTTGCCTCTGTTACAGATGCGTGCTCGATCTGCATGGAGTGTACGGCGGACTCAACATCAGTCGTGTGCCCCAAAAAATGGAGTCTATCTCCCACTGCCACTTTTCCGTCCGTTATCTCAACGGCAGCGACTGAGATTTTGCTAAAGTAATTGGAAACGAATCCGATTTTTTCCTGTTCCATAGCTAAACCCTCGCTGTTTAATGTTTTGAAATTGATTTTAAAGCAATAAGATGTGGTTGCCCCCGTTTTCAGAGCCCAAGTTTTTTCGAGCATTATCTCGAGAATGTATTCGCTTCAGGTGGATTCGAAAGAGAGCATGTCCTTGTCAGTCGGCAGAGGAGATCAAATTAATCCCTGGATTTTGCACGAGTCGGAGGCTTTCATATGCTCATTAATTTTCATGAGGAGCCCCTTTGTATCATAAAATTAGACGCTTCATCCTGCAAAGCGGGCAAGATTCAGGTAACCGTTCAAGACCTATATTTTGTGGGTCGCGTGAAGTTCTGGATGCGCATTCGGAGGAGTTCGAGCATAATAAGTTTGAAAAACTAAATACCAGAAAATTTCGTTAAAAGTCAAGACGTTTGGGACGGCAATCTCTAGCATGTGCCCTTAATCCGACGCCTTAATCCCCATTTGTTTAACTTTGAACCTTTGAACCCTGAACCCTTGTTTTATTATGGATATCGCTACTTCCCCCAGTTTAAAAACGATGCTATTATGCGATCTTGAATATGATCCGGGAACCATGACATCACCTTTTGGGGCCGTGCTTTCGGGCCTATTAGGTAGCGCGTTTTGGGTCGACGGGCCGTAAGGGCGTGGACAACCGCCCTGACAACAACTTCCGGTGATTGAGCAGTCTGGTCGATATCTGCGGCATGCTTTTGAATCCGTTCAATAAGGGGTCCGTAAAGATGCAACAATTCTTCGGGCGCTTCTTTAATCCCACGTTCTGCCTGGATGCTCGCCTTCTCCCAAATTTTTGTGGCG
>JASFGM010000630.1:0-3036 GCA_050123755.1 Desulfobacterales bacterium | reverse complement strand
CGTTTAGCGTGCGTTTTGCGATGGGTATCCAATGCGTATCTATGCAGCTATATCCGAGCCCGATTTTTCCATTTACGATAACAAACAAACGCGCATTCGCCGACCCTGCTTCGGGGAAATCCAGCATAACATGCCGAAGAAATAAATTTTCTCTCAGGCCCCCATCAACGTGAAGGCCCTTATAAAGTTCACCGGTAGAAGTTATATATTCGATTTCAACAGGCGGGAGTAATACCGGAACTGCGGTGGCGCCCATAAGGATATCATGATATTTTTCTAATGCCTGCTGATCCTCTCCCTGGGCAATTTCTCCCATATCCCAGACAACCAGGCCGCCGCTGTCCAAATCCAGGGTCCCGATGAACAATCTGCGATCGTCTCTGTGGGCCTGGGCAACTTTTTCGATCATGTCCAGGGTTATCGTATTTTCGAGGAGCGTGCGCAGGGGGGCTGAATCTACAATTGAATCCGACCACAATTGGGACGGAAAAAATCGATGCACAAAAATATCATCCTGAGATAAATTTAAATAAAACGCTTCCAGCATGTCATAATAGTCAGGGCCCAGAAATGCAAACGTGGCCTGTAAAGCGCCCGTACTTATTCCGGTTACAATATCAAAATTGAGATCGGATAGGTCGTCCGCACCCTGAGCGAGCCCGTTTAAAAAACCGGCACCGAAAGCGCCGTTTTGTCCACCGCCGCTCAAAACGAGAACGTTGAGATGATCTTGTCCCGGGGGCCTTGATTCGGCCTTAAACACAGGGCCCTTGATCGCTTCCCGCAGGGGTTGTCCGCGATGCGTTTTCATTTCCTTTATTTTGGAAGGATCCAACCAATTTTGACTAATGGCCGGCGCCGCGGTTGGCTCCACACATGTCCGGCTGCAACAGCCGCCAAAAACTGCCAGGGTCATCAACGCCATCATAATCAAAGCAAAACGTTTCCTCATCTTGCCCCCCTTTCTATCTTCCCGTAATTGCTTTAAGGGTAAACATAAGCACAGCAGGAAGAAAAATTCAAAGGTTTATTGATTTTCGATTTTTAAATGCATGAAAAATGGAATGCGGCTGAAAGTAGTAAAAAAAATCCCGCCGAAAGGCGGGACTTACGAAAATGGTATTAACGGACGGATGTAAACTTTACTTCTTATCCCGGTTGATATAATCCAAATAATCTAAGGCATCTTCATCTTGCAGGTCGGCGGCCTTTTTAAAATCCTCCATGGCTTTGGTTTTATCACCCGATAAAAGATAAACTCTGCCCCGGCCATAGTAATACATGCCATTTTGAGGCTCCATCTTAAGGGCCCGGTTGATCTGAGCAATTGCTTTCTGATACTGGCCCAGTTGCCCGAAGGATACACCCTGTGAAAAATAGGCCCCGCTGAAATTCGGATCCAGTGCAATCGCTTTTTGAAAATATTGAACGGCGGCCTTATTGTTGCCATAGGTGGAAACAAGAGCCCCCTTGTTAAACCAATAATTCGCGTCTCTTTTTACCGGTTTTGACGGCTGGCTCTTGGCGGTGGCTTTTTGCTGGGCCATTAAAGCACCCGAAAAACCAAAAACGAGTATCACTGCAAGAAAACAACATAGATAATTTAAGATCACTGGCTTTGATTTCATTAGATTCTCCTCTATGTAACTAACGAGATTTATTATATTATATGGCAAAAAAAACAAAAAGTCAAAATAAAGCGCAATGACAGTTTTTACTTGAACAACCTGTTAATATAAAATATCTTAACATTTTTGTCGGGTATACTAAAACAGCGGATGATTTAAAGCGGCAGAAAAGTATCCGTATCAATTCAGAAGATTAAACAAATAGCTGACATCCTTTTACCATTGCACGATCCGAGTATCGGAACCCGAAAAACGATTCCGTAAAAAGTAGGTGTCAGGTGTCAGTGTTCAGGTGTCAGCGTTTTGGCCGATGGCTCCTTGCTTCTGGCTGCTGGCCAGATGAAAGTGACCAGAAGCCAGGAAATATCAATCAGTGACCAGCTGCCTCCGGATCAGATCCTGACACCTGAAACCTGAACCGCCCCTGGCGGAACTTTTGAACGTTGAACCTGAGATGGGATATTTCGAATGGCTGTAGAAAATGATTTGGTGCTGGTCTATTTTGAGGATAAACCGCTTGCCTTTGCGCGGATAGAAAGCATCTCACCGGATTCAAAAAAAGATTGGTATCACGTTAAGCTGCTTTTGCTGCAAGTTCCACTACAGCTTGTCACCTGGATCCTCAAGGATGTTTACATAAACGGGACCGAGTTTACAATGAACGGTAAACGGATGCGGCTGGAACAAGTTGAAAGTCCGGTTGAGAAGAAAACATCGCAAAAAATACAAGACGACGAAACAAAAAACGGTTCCACACGCAACGAAAAAGGCGCCAAGGTGATATCGCTGGAAGACCTCAAAAAAAAGTAGGTTTCGGGTGTCAGGTGTCAGATTTGGCGTTGTTGACACCTGACACCCGAAACCTGAAACCTGAGATTTTTAGCCTTGAATCCTCAAATCGTCATCTCTGCTTCCAGGCGTACCGATATACCGGCATTTTACATGCCCTGGTTCATGGATCGGATCAAAAGCGGCTTTTTTGAAGTTGTCAATCCATTCAATCAGCAAGTCAGGAAAGTTCCCGCACATCCGGCTGACGTGCACACGATTGTTTTTTGGTCTAAAAATTTCCACCTGTTTTTAAAAGAAAACTGCGGCAAAAAACTGCAAAAAGCCGGCTACAATCTTTTTTTCAACTTTACCATCAATTCGGAATCTCCCCAGCTTGAGCCGCATGTGCCCCCATTGGATGTTCGCCTGGACCAGCTTAAACAGCTCTGCGATCAATTCGGATCCAGGACGGTCAACTGGCGCTTTGACCCCATCTGTTTTTTTAAGACCCGTGATGGTATTGTTCAGGATAATCTCAATGATCTGGACCGCATTACCGCAAAAGCGGCTCAGTTCGGTATCCAACGGTGTATTACCAGTTTTATGGATCCCTATCCCAAAATTAAAAAACGCCTTG
>JASFGM010000629.1:0-3045 GCA_050123755.1 Desulfobacterales bacterium | reverse complement strand
GTTGTCAAATTGTCAAATGGTTTAAATCCTATAACTAATCAACTAATTAACTATATGATGAATTAACGAAAGTTAAACTATTTGACCATTCGACCAATTAACGAATCGACTGAACCCGGAACTGAAACCTAAAATAGGCCCGTGTTTTATAAATTACTTGCGGGACACAATCTATAAGATTTAGATTCTAATTGTGAGTTAAGCTATGTCAGAAACCTTTACTGCGCAAGCGCTTGATTTAGTGCTGGTCGGTGCCATATCCAAGGATGAAAATATTTACGAAGACTGGAAGGAGAGTTCCATCGGCGGTGCGGTTACCTATGGTGCTTTTGCGGCCCAACGCTCGGGGAGCCGTGTCGGCGTTATCACCAAATTAGCCCAAGAAGATCATCACTTAGTCGATCAGCTTTGCGATGAACACATCCCGGTTTGGGTATTGCCCTCAAAAAAAACAACCGCCATACGAAATGTCTATCATTCGAGCGACAAGGAGCGCCGCACCTGCACTTGTCTGGCAGCAACGGATGCGTTTTGCCCTGAAAATCTTCCGACCCTATCCACCAAAATTATCCATGCCGCGGCTTTGATCAAAGGAGAAATTCCGTTAGAAACCGTGCAGTCCATGACGCGGATCGCTGAAGTCGGATTGGACCTGCAAGGGTTTCTGCGCGTCTCCCGAGGTGCAAAAATGGTTTTTGAAAAATCAGATGAAGTGCAGCAGGCCTTAAAATCGGTGTCCTATTTAAAGGCGGATGCAAATGAAGCCCAAATTCTGACCGCCAAAACCGACCTGGCTGAAGCCGCGCTGGAAATGGCGGCAATGGGCCCTAAAGAGGTGGTGGTTTCACATAACCATGAACTGGTGCTTGCGTGTAAAGAAAAAATATACAGGGCACCTTTGACCCCGCGCAAAATAGAGGGCCGCACCGGACGGGGAGACACGCTTTTTTGCAGTTATCTGGCGCGCAGAACACAGGGTGATGCGCCTTCTGAAGCGCTGCAATTTGCCGCCGCCCTGGTGTCGTTGAAACTGGAATCGCCGGGGCCCTTCCGCGGGACCCTGGAAGATGTAAAGATCAAAATGAAAGCCCCGTCATCTTGAAGTATTCTATATGATCCATTAAGGCCTGCTCTTGGCTGCCTCGGTCAAAAGTTCCTTAATATAGCTCAACGAATTCTTTATGGCGCTTTCAGCATCAGGCTTCGGAAGGCATTCAAGCGACAAATAGCCATCATAGCCAACATCGATCAAGGCATTCAGCACCTCACCAAAAGGCAAATGGCCCTGTCCGGGCCCGCAGCGGTTACTGTCGACCAGATGGATGTAGCCTAAAGCGCTGCCGGCCCGACGAATACTGGCAGCAATATTTACTTCCTCGATGTTCATGTGATAGGTGTCGGCCAGGTATTTCAAATTGGCAAAGCCGAGTTGCGCCATAATGGATAGTGCATCTTCGGTGGTATTGAGCCAATCACATTCATAACGGTTCAGCGGTTCCAGCAAAAGAGTCACACCCGCATCGGCTGCCGCCTGGCAGCATTCTTTCAGGCAGGCAAGGTGGTGCTCGCGGTGTTGTGCGGCCTGCTCAAGGTTGGTTCCCAGGCGCCCGTTAAGCACGCCGATTGTCACGGCTGAGCCCAAGCGAGCCGCAAGCCGGATATGCGCCTTAACACGCTCGACCGCCCGAATACGAACCCCGGCCTCGGGATCGGTGAACGTCAGGCCATCCATGCCCGCAGCCATGCCCGTACCCAGCGTCGTAACGGGCAAAGAATAGCGGCGGGAGAGGTCAACCATCTCTTCCCAGTCCACATCATGCGGATCACGTAAATGAACCTCGATCCCATCGCATCCATACCGGGATGCAAGCGCAAATGATTCCGATATGGGGCCGCGCAGCAAGATGGGCGCAAATTGGACCTGAGTGGGCGTTGCTGTGGTTACCAGTTTCATGGCATCCCTCACATGTCAAACAAGGGCGGTAATCTTGCATTCTTTCCGGTCGGTCTGCAGCAATACGATGTTTTCCGGAACTTGTTCCAGGGTAATTTTCTTTGTGATGATCGGCGTCATGTCCATCCCGGCGGCCATCGCCGAAATCACCCGCGGAAAACTGCCGTGTCCCGAATGTCCCTGGGATCCCACAATCCTGGCGCGCCGGACCTGAAAAACTTCACCGGTAACCTGAATTTTTGCGTCCGCGCGTGCCACGATGACAACGGTGGTATTCAAGGTCCGGCCGTTCCAAATCACATGTTCGATATCACCCCAAACCACGTCCGGAAGTCCGGTGGCCTCCAGGATAAGACTCACACCCGCGCCTTTGGTAATATCCAGAACGCGTTCGCCGGCATTGCCTTCGGTGGGATCGATCACATGGCTGGCGCCCAGTTTTTTGGCCATCGCCGCCCTTTCTTTGGACGGCTCCGACATGATGACATTGCTTGCGCCGGCCGCTTTGAGTATGGCACAGGCAGCCGCGCCGATCGGGCCACTGCCTAAAATCAATACCGAATCGCCGGGGCGAATACCGCCGCCGCGTTCGATCACCGCATTGTAGGCCACACTGGTCGGTTCCACCAAACTGCCCAGCAGGTATGCTTTTTCTTGATCGTAACGATCCACGAGCTCATTCAGGCTCCAGCAGTATTTGGCGTCCAGCGCAATGTAATTCGCAAAGGCACCGTCTATGGAAAAACCGATTTCCTGAAGACGTTCGCAGTGGTTGGGAAATCCGTCTGCACAGGGGCGGCAGGTGCCGCACCAGGCCATTTCCTCGGCACAGACAGGCTCGCCAACATCAAAGGGCTGATTGGTACGACGATTGATCGCATCGCCAGCCGCCTCGACCACCTCCCCGGAAAGCTCGTGACCCAGCGTACACGGAAATGCAGTCAGCCCCGGATAGTAAATATAACCGTCCGGTTGGGCCTGCGCCATGTGAACATCGCTGCCGCAAATGCCGCAGGCTTTGACTTTAACAATCACCTGCCCCGGGCCGGGTTTTGGAATGGATTTTTCAACGATTTTTATTGTTGGATTTC
>JASFGM010000628.1:0-3047 GCA_050123755.1 Desulfobacterales bacterium | reverse complement strand
CGATCTGAGGGTTAAGCTGGGTGCCCGGCCGGTTCACGTGGCCGAGTATGCCAAACGCTGGAAACGGTTTTACGGGTATCTTCGTAAAAATGTAATGCTGAATGCTGTAAATTACGCCGCCGAAAACGGATTCGAAGCCGTCGCCTGCGGCCATACGCACTATGCAGAAGAACAGTTTATTAACGGCATCCGATACTTTAACACCGGCGCCTGGACCGAGATGCCGACATATTACGTGCGCGTAACCGATAATGAAATGACGCTGAATAAAACAACGGATTCAGCCGAACTGTTAAAATCCCCAGCAAATGACACCGTGGCTGTGTCATCGCCCCACAATCAGAACTTTACCCAGTCGGTTTCCCATCACAACTAAACATTCTCAAAAATGCTCAAAAAAGCAAGGGCGCTAAAGTGAGTAAACAATCTGTCTGATAACTCGTTTCCTCTCCCTTGACGGGTGTATGGACTGGGACAAAGGGGCGGGATTCTGCGCCTCGAGAGCCTCCCTTTGAGATCCGCAGGGTCTGACGACTGAGTCTAACCATCATTTAAAAAAAAAGATGGAGCGGAGCGACTCCACAATTTTAGGCACTTTAGCTCATTTTAGTTCATTTTAGGCCCTTATTTTTACTTGATTCGCCAAATACCATCAGCTATTGATGAATCTTTGTTTAAACCGATGATAAAGGAGGGAATATGGGTGGTTTTAAGGAGTACGATCAATACGATGGCCTTGGGCTGGCTGAGCTGATAAGAAAAAGGGAAGTTTCACCTGCCGAGATCTGCGAAGAAGCCATAACTCGAATCGAACGCGTCAACCCCACCTTGAACGCCGTCATCACACCCATGTATGAGCTGGCCCGTAAGGCGGTTCAAAACAACCTGCCCGACGGTCCTTTCTCCGGCGTGCCTTTCCTGTTAAAAGATTTGTTAGGGGACTTTGCCGGCGTTCCCCAGACAATGGGATCAAAAGCGTGCAAAAATTATATTCCGGCACGGGACAGCGAGCTGGTAAAACGTTACAAGCAAGCCGGACTCGTGATTTTGGGAAAAACCAACATCCCGGAATTCGGATTGAAGGGAATCACCGAGCCTGAATTGCACGGGCCGACCCGCAATCCCTGGAATACGGACCATACACCCGGGGGATCCAGCGGCGGATCTGCTGCCGCGGTTGCCAGCGGCATGGTGCCACTGGCCTCGGCAAATGATGGTGCCGGGTCTATACGCATTCCGGCGGCATGTTGCGGCCTGTTTGGCTTGAAAGTAACCCGGGGTCGCACGCCGAATGGCCCGATCCATGGCAGGACCTGGCAAGGTGCTGTTGTCGAACATGTCATCAGTCGATCGGTGCGGGACAGTGCGGCTATGCTGGATGCAACCCAGGGTCCCGATGTGGGCGCCCCTTATATCATTCCGCCACCGCGCCGCCCTTATTTAGATGAAATCCAGCAAAGTCCGGGGCCTCTTAGAATTGCATATAATACGCTGTCGCCAATTGATACGGCAGTTCATCCGCAATGTATCCGGGCAGTGGAACAAACGGTTGGCCTGCTTGAGGAATTGGGCCACAAGGTCGAGGAAGCACGCCCGGACGTTGACGGCCGGGCCCTGGCCAAAGGCCTTATCCTTCTGTATTCCGGTGAAATGGCCGCAATTATGGACGACCTGGTTCCACTTCTGGGTCGCAAAGCAAAACCGTCTGATGTGGAATCCATTACCTGGACCCTCGCTTTATTGGGTCGCACGTATTCTGCCGCTCATATCGTGAAAGCGAAGCGAGAATGGGAACTGGCGGCCCGAATCATGGGCCGTTTTCACGAGGCATATGATATTTACCTGACCCCCACGCTGGCTTACCCGCCGGTTAAAATCGGCGAACTGGATCCCAAACCGATCGAGCTAGCTTTACTGAAGATTATCAATGCCTTGGGGTTAGGTCGCTTGCTAATAGCCTCAGGCGTAATCGACAAATTGGCAGTGGATAACCTTTCGAAAACCCCCTTTACTCAACTGGCCAATTTCACCGGTCAGCCGGCGATGTCCGTGCCGCTTTACTGGACCGCCGATCAACTGCCTTGCGGGGTGCACTTCATGGCACGCTATGGTGATGAAGCCAATCTGCTGCGGCTGGCAGCACAGCTCGAAAAAGCGCAGCCATGGTTTAATAGGCGTCCGCCGGTATTTGCATAATACATATCCTTACCACCGCTGTGAATGATCAGCTCCGTCTGTTCGGTTTGACCGATCAAAAGAACGCTTTTTTAATTGAGCCGTTGCAATTTTATAACAATTGTGTTACTAACAATTATGCTAATATCAAAAGCGCTAAATACGTTTCGATCAAAGGTGGTGTTTCATGAACCCTTTTAAATATGGGTCGATCGTTCTGGGAAATGATTTCTGTGGCAGAAAAGACCTCTTGAAACAAATTGGCGCTCACATGGAAGCATCCCAGAACCTAGTGGTGATCGGAGAAAGACGTATCGGAAAGTCATCTCTTGTATATGAGGCGGTCAGAAGGCTAAAGGGAACCGATATCTTGTATATGGATCTTCTTGGCATAAAGTCTGTTGATGCGTTGTGCAAGCGGATGCTCAGGGCAATCGTTACCCTAGAAAAAAAAGCGAGCTGGACGGCTAAAATAATTCAGACCCTGTCGTATCTCAAACCGACAATTTCTGTAGATCCGATAACATCAATGCCGGTAGTTACTTTTGACGCCTCCGTGGAACTGAAGGCCGGTTCAATCCAGGAGGTGCTTGATTTGATTGAATCTCTGGCGCAGAAAAAACGTTTTGTGGTCGTCTTTGATGAATTCCAGGACATTCTAAAAATCAACGATGCCGACGAGGCCATTGCCCTTTTAAGGAGCAAGATTCAGTTTCACAGCAGTATTCCCTACGTCTTTGTGGGGAGCATACGACACAAAATGGATGAAATATTTATTTCTCCGAACTCAGCCTTTTTTAAATCGGCGATTCCGTTCACCGTTGACCCGCTGCCGGTTGAAGAATTCTCAAAGTTTTTGATAAAAAAGTTTA
>JASFGM010000627.1:0-3050 GCA_050123755.1 Desulfobacterales bacterium | reverse complement strand
AGTCATTCAAAAATTTTTTATATGCTTCAAACTGAACAATAAGATCCGGGTATGAATCATCGTTAATGTATTGAATGGCAGCCGGTTCTTTCGATTTGACTTCTATCATAACAGCAAGATGCTTTAGCAGCAAACTGTCTATTTCAATACTGCTTACATCCAGGTAAGCACTGCCAAATATGGCTATAGGTATTAATCCATAGCTGTTTTGGTTGGGAAAATCGATGCTATCATTTCGCATTGTGTTTATTTCAACAAATCGAGTGCTTTCTCCAGGGGGTATAAAAAACTCTACTCCTTCAATCAGTGCTGTTACTGTCTTGGTGTTTGTAATAGAGGGTGTGATTGTAAAAGAATAAGGTTCGAATTCAATGCTGTTACCCGAACTCGCAACTAGGCTGATTAATGTCCCATTGCCGGCCATAAGATTCATCGCGACAATGCCATTTGTGACTGTCATGAAAACGTTTTTTGAGGTCAAAAGTAAATGACCGCCGTTATCGGCTGGCACGAATGGTTTCTGTAGCATACGCCTGGTTATCGTAACAGCATCTAAAGGAATACCGTCTTGCTCTATTACATCGATACGGAAATCTAAGCTAGACATACCTGTTTTTTTTGATTCGGAAGCAAGGCGAGTAAAATCTAATTGGGAAATGCTGCTGTTAACAACATTGGCCTGTGCTGAAAGTAAAATCAGAAAAAATAAAAATATTTTATGGATTTGCATCATCAGATCTTATCTTCTTTTACGATAGCTTTATATTTCGCTTCGGCTTAATATAGAACGATTTATTTTTAATTTGTTTCAATATTCTTTTAAATTGTATACCGATTCCTTTACGGCTCAAATGCTTGATTTCACCTTTTAACATAGTGCCGTTATCAATTTTTGTTCCCGGAATAACAAGCCTGACGATTTGGCCTTCATTGAAATTGTCCTTGGTTTCAATGAACATCCCATTTTTACTAATATTATGAATTAACCCCTCAAAGTAATTACTTTGTGAGGTGAAAAATACAGAGTTGGAATAATGCTTTCTTGGAAACCGCCTCATTTCTGCAGCTTTTTTTGTTTCATTCACTACACTAATTTGAGGGGGCTTCTCTTCAGAATCATTGATGTATTTTATACCGTAGCCGTAAGTGTAGAAAGAATCTTTCAATTGAGTATGCCACAATATTACGGATTGGCGACGTTCGAGTGAATCGAAAGTAGAAGAAGCGTATGGTGATTTTTCCATCTCAATATAAAGTTCTGTACCCGCCTGTAACGGCCAATCAGTTTCGATATATAATCCATTTTTGCTGTAATTGACGATTCGTGCTCTGTAAATAATTCCTTTCGAGTCTTCAACTCTGGCAGGCGACTTATAGTTGGTGCGAATATCAGATCTTCTTTCAAAATGTCGAGGCATTCATCATTTCCTTTCCCCTCCCCACGCACCACAACTTTTCGACATCTAATCGACGTGTCATTGGCAAAATAGAGGAAGGCAGCGCCCTATGGCAATATCCAACAAGAGGAGCAAGACATGTGCCAATGTAGCCAAAAGAAAAAATCATATATAAATACAATAAGATGTGTAAAATTCTGCTAAGTCTTCTGATCCCAAATTTGTGAAAAGAAGTAATTACTTTTGGGGCAACTGCGTCATAATACTTAAGTGCTAGACAATTAATACTTAAGTGCTAGCGATACAAATCCTTGATAAAAGAAAAACAAAGACTAGTGATTAATAAAGTTTATTCAAATTTCGAATAGCTCACAATTAGGCTACTGAAGTTAAGGCAGGTGGCAAGAAAAGATAGAATGAAGCACAGGGGGAACTTCTTAGAAGTGGTTTCAAAACCCCATCTTGTGTCCGATGGCTGCGTTGCAAACCGACTCAAAATGCTCACATACTACCGTGTATGCTGCGCTTTTGACTCGGCTTACGCCTTGCCCTCGAACACAACCTGAGGTTTTGAAATCACTTCTAAAATATCAAGTTTTGATTTAATCTGTCATGTACCAAAAAAATCTTCTTTCCTTCCAGCTCCTTCTTTCAACTCCTCCATTCAAAAAATACGCCGCACTATATATTGAACGTCTATCGTTCCCAGAGCGGCGGTCGGCTGCCGGGCGATTCGGATGTTTATGGGTCTTCGATAATTTATTGTTTTGCTGCAGGCGGGCTACTGGTTTTGTGTTCTGGCGGTGCATGATTTACAAGGAGCCTCCGCTTACTTGATCATCGAGTCCGTTTTTACCGAAACCCTAAAATTTTCGGTCGTGACAGTGTTGCTGCAACTACAAAACCAATTCAAAAGGGATATAATGATGCGGGGGGAATGATTCCCAGCATGTATAAAATTATAAAACCGATATGTCAATAATTTTTAATAATTTCAATTATTAATGTAATTTATTGCCTGCTTAAATGAAAAGTTTTGCCACCATAGCCCCTAACTGCACAATGTATAGTGACACCTTGCCGTCCGCTTTTGTAATCAATATCTTCTCAGTAACTGTGCCTTTATTTCCCTGACAAGAGAATTCATTTTCCAATCGATTTTTAAACCAACTGCACTCATGCCTCCGACCACAATAGAATAGGCAGCTTTTTCCTGGATGCCAAAATCCTTTGCAATATCAAAAATTATTCCGGCTTCCGGTTTCGCTAATTTCCCGTCTGCGATTGCGATGTCGGCCAGACGGGAGATAATAAACGTTTTATGCCGGTCATCTCCTTTTGCGGAAATCTCTTTTACAGAACTGCCAATTATTTTCTCAATATTCTTTATATCTTGCATGATCTCATTGATCACCTCGTCGGGCTCGTCGGTAAAATATTTATGTAAGATCTGAATAACGACTTTAATTTCTTCATCCATAATATCGGGTTCTGTCATGACAAGTTTGAGACCGGCGGCGGTTACTAATTTCATGGCAGCCAAATCTAACGGGCGGCGGGGGTATCTTTTTATCCAGTTAACCCACTGATCGGTACGATCTTCAAGTTCATTCAATTCCTGATCGGAAATGCCAGTCGCCCCCTTCACGACTC
>JASFGM010000626.1:0-3060 GCA_050123755.1 Desulfobacterales bacterium | reverse complement strand
GGCCCTTATCCCAGTGCAACATCCAAAGTCATCATCACCGCGAACCCGCCCATGGCACCCAACGTGGCGATGTCGGTATTTTTTTCCAGTTGGGACTCCGGAATGAGCTCTTCCACAACCACATAGATCATTGCCCCGGCTGCAAAGGCCAACGCATACGGCAATATCGGCTTTATTAAAATTACGGCGACAGCGCCCAGGATACCCGCAATGGGTTCAACGAACCCTGAGATCTGGCCATACCAGAAGCTTTTTAAGCGTGTAAATCCTTCCCGGCGCAGCGGCACGGCAACGGCGGTTCCTTCCGGAAAATTTTGAATGCCGATACCCAGTGCCAGCGCAATTGCCCCGCCCAGGGTAGCAGAAGGCAAATCCGAAGCCAGGGCACCAAAGGCCACGCCGACAGCCAGGCCTTCCGGTATATTGTGCAGCGTTATGGCAAGGACCAAAAGCATACTGCGGTGCCAGCTGGTTTTAATACCTTCGGCTTCCTGCCTTGGAAAACCCAGGTGCAGATGCGGAAGTATCTTGTCGATAATCCAGAGAAAAAATCCGCCCATTAAAAATCCGGCAGTAGCCGGGACCCATGCCGGCAAACTGCCCTCTTCAGCCATTTCAATGGCGGGCGCCAGAAGTGACCAATAACTGGCCGCAATCATAACTCCCGCCGCGAAACCGAGCATGCCGTCCAATACCTTGCGGTTAATGCTCTTAAAAAAGAAAACAAATGCGGCACCCAGAGCGGTCACAGCCCAGGTAAATAAAGTGGCAATCAATGCCTGCAAGACCGGATTAAGGCCCGAAAACCAAGCAACCATATGGATATTCTCCTTCCGAATAAGGTATTGTAAATAAAATTCTACTTTGCAACAATTTAATCCAAGGAATTAATTTGTCCGTATAAAAATATAAATATAGCGCTCACATTTGATGGGTCAAGCAAAACTCATGCAGATGTGCAAAAATTACCGAATCGGAGGATCTCTAACACTTTGCTGCAACCGGCTTGAGTAAATTTCTGTGGGTCATTATTTTTCAGGTGTAAATTTTGTTGAATCTTCCCTTTTTTTTATATAAGCATACTCATGTCATGTCGCACAAATATGTTACAAAAGTCGTTTGGCATATTTTAGTTCAGTTGAGTTCTCTACAGGCTTCAGGTCGCTAGCCGCTGGTTACTGGCAGCTTGTCTCTGGGTCGGCCAGCAGCAAGAAGCCAGGAGCAAGAAGCCTAATATAAGACCGTGTTTTGTAAATTACTTGTGGGACGCAACACAAGGTTCGCTATCCAATAAGAATGAATCAAAATCAATCAGCCAGCAGAGAATGCCATTGATGCAACTGCTTCTTTACAATTCGCTGACACGCAAGAAGGAAGTATTCAAGCCCATCAAAACCGCTGAGGTCGGGCTGTATACCTGCGGGCCGACGGTTTACGATTATGCCCATATCGGAAATTTACGCACTTACATTTTCGAAGACATTCTGAAACGCGTGCTGGCCTATAACGGATATTCCATCCGGCATGTCATGAACATCACCGATGTGGGTCATTTAACCGGTGATCGGGATATGGGCGAAGACAAAATGGAAAAAGGTGCTGCCCGGGAAGGTAAAAGTGCCTGGGATATTGCCGACTTTTACACCCAGGCGTTTAAAAAAGATATTGCCAATCTGAATATTCTGCAGCCCGATATCTGGGTAAAGGCGACCGACACCATACCGGAACAGATTGCCCTGATTCAGACGCTGGAAGAAAAGGGTTTCACCTATCGCACCACTGACGGCATTTATTTTGATACCGCTAAATTTAAGGGCTACAATAAGCTATCGCACCAGGACCTTGAAGCGTTGCAGGAAGGCGCCCGGGTTGAACGCAATCCGGAAAAACGCAACCCCACCGATTTCGCCCTCTGGAAATTTTCACCTGAAGGTTCAAAGCGGCAGATGGAATGGGACTCACCCTGGGGGGTCGGCTTTCCGGGCTGGCATCTGGAGTGCTCGGCGATGAGCATGAAATTTTTGGGTGACCAACTGGACATTCACTGCGGCGGCACCGATCATATTGATGTTCACCATACCAATGAGATTGCGCAATCAGAGGCTGCAACGGACAAACCCTTTTTTAATTTCTGGATGCACGGGGCTTTTCTGATCATTCAGGGCGGCAAAAAAATGGCCAAAAGCGAGGGAAATTTCCTGACCCTGGAAAATGCCTTTATCAAAAATGATATCAATCCGCTGGCATACCGCTTTGCAGCCTTTTTGACCCATTACCGCAAACCCATGGAATACAGCGCTGAGAGCATCGAAGCCGCCCGTAATGGCTTGCTGCATTTGCAAAACCAGGTGCGCCAGGTGGCGGATGCCGGTGTCGATGCCGACAATGCCGTCAACACTGAATTTAAAAACAAATTTATTCAGGCCATCAATGATGATTTAAATATGCCCCGGGCGATGGCGGTTATGCAGGAGATGCTGAAAAGCAATATCAGCGATGCCGAAAAACACACCACCACGCTGGATTTTGACCGCGTGCTTGGGTTGCGGCTGGATCAGCTCGACAAAACGCCCGCGTTGCCCGAAGCGGTTCAAAAACTGATAGAAGCCCGCATAAAGGCCCGGGAAGCCAAAGATTTTGCGGCCTCCGATCAGCTGCGTGCTGAAATTGAAACCCGGGGCTATCAGGTCCAGGACACCAAAGATGGCATGAAGGTCCATAAGAAATAAGCGTTTCTCCTTAACATATCAATCCGATTTAATTGAGGGATCGGGGAGTTTTCCTATCCTCGTTTCTTGACACGCCCGGCTGGGATTCCGCCCCGCAAGCCGCAACAAATGATTCCCAGGCTTTGACAACGCCCCCAGAACGTCTAGTTTGCCCCAGAACAGGCAGCGATGACCATCGCAGCCGTGGGATTGGGTCCTTTGGGGTTGCTCCGGGTTGGATTTAGCGGGCCTGCTGCCGTTGTTTGGAACTCAGTGTATATTGTTGCGGCTTGCGGGGCGGAATCCCAGCCGGGCCCTCTGACGTTGTTTGAAAATGCCGGTGCTTGCCGCA
>JASFGM010000625.1:0-3067 GCA_050123755.1 Desulfobacterales bacterium | reverse complement strand
GATCCGGAACAGGAGCGCCTATCACTGGTGGCCACCCATAACCTACCGCGAGTGCCCTGGGATGACGATATGCCGGAACGTGTGATTGCTTTCGGGGAAGCCATGACTGAAACCTGTTCGGATCAGGCCGTATCTTTGGCGGCCCCACTGATATGGCAAGACGCCGTTCGGGGAGTGCTGATTGTGTTTGATCGAAATGTAAGGCGGACCTTTCGGGAACGGGATACCGCACTGCTGCAGTCCCTGGCGGACATGACCGCTGCCGTGGCTCAGCAAAACGAACGGCTGGCTCGCATGACGACCCAGTTTCGGACATTGCATACAATCGATGTTGCGCTGACGTCCAGCCTGGAACTGGAGCGCGTATTGAATCTGATACTCGAAAAGGCAGCGGAATTGGTTGACGCCGAGCACGGTTCTTTAAGGCAGTTGGATGCCGAGTCCGGAAAACTGGTGCTCAAGGCCCATTATGGAGATGGTTGGACATCCGAAAAACTTGCCTATACCCCCCGGATCGGACAGGGGATCGCCCGGTGGGTGGCGGAAAATCGGCGTCCCTACTTGAGCCCCGATGTCCGCGATGACCCGCTCAACGTCGTCCTTTTTGAAGACATGCGTTCGAGCATATCGGTTCCACTCCAATTTGGGCAAGAGGATCCATCTGAACCGGATTCGCTTTTAGGCGTTTTGCTCTTAGAAAGCTCGCGGGTGGCCGCCTTTGATCAACAGGATGTCGAACTTCTGGAAGCCTTAGCTCAGGAAGCGGTCATTGCGATCCAAAACGCCAGCCAGCATCAAAAACTTCTGGCTGAGCAGGAAAAGCGCTTGGCCGCCGAGAAGTGGGCCTTGATGGGCCAGGCCGCTACTGCTCTGGCGCATCGGATTAATAACCTGATGGGAATTGTGCCGGTCAGTGCCAGAGAAACTTTACGATCTTTGAGCAAATTAGAAACAACTGATTCAGAGCGACTCTGGATTGAAGGCAATCTAGCGCGCATCGAGCGCAACGCCCGCTTTGTTCTCAAACTTAGCGAGACCTTGTTTCGCCCCTTTAAGGACTCCGGCCCCACCGCGCGGCTGGATGTCAACCACCTGCTGAATGAAGCCCTGGAGGCCGCCGATTTACCGGATAAGATTGAAGTCAGCCGAAACTTTGAAAAAAATTTACCGTTGGTGAGCTGCAGCCTGCTTTTGGTGGATATTTTTCTGGAGCTAATAACCAATGCACGTAAAGCCATGGAAGATCGGGATCGGCGGCAATTGCAGGTGCATACGCGCTCAGATCAAGATGATGCCGGTCACTGGGTGGTTGTTGAGATCAAAGATACCGGCAGGGGTATTCCCCCCCGGCAGATGGCCCATTTGTGGAAAATGTTTCAACAAAGTGAAAACGGGCTCGGATTTGGGTTGTGGTGGTTGCGCACGTTTATTGAACGTCAGGGCGGCTCAATTGAATGTCACAGCAAGCCTGATGACGGCGCCAGGTTTATTGTTCGGTTACCGGTGTAATCGGGTTCAGGGCTTCAGCGTTCAAAGGTTCAGAGGTTAGATAACAGAGAACAGAAGTCAGATGACAGATGGCAGAGGGTATAGTTAAATAGTTGATTAGTTGAATAGTTAATTCGTCAGAGGATTTAATCCATGTTAAACGATTTGACCATTCAACCAATTAACGAATCAACGTGTAGTCCAGAGCTTTTTAACACTAGAGGGAGAAAAAAATGCGAGGCAAAGTCCTGATTGTAGATGACTATTCCGATTGGCGCGATATGCTAAGCGGTCTGATCGAGCGGGAGGGACATCGGGTCGAAGCGGTCGGCACCCGCGAGGCTGCTTTGACCTATGTTGATGAAAACCGAGACCTGGATCTGGTGATTTTGGATATCCGCTTGGTGGAGACCGAAGAAAACAATGAAGACGGCATGCGTTTGCTGGCTGAAATCCGTAAACGACTTTCTTTTACAAGGGTTATCATGGTTACCGGATACGGAACCATGGCGACTCAGCGCAAGGCCTTTAAAGAGTTTCAGGCATTTGATTTTTTCCGTAAAGCCCAATTTGATTCGGATGAGTTTAGGCGGGCATTTCAAGACGCCATCGAACAAACGGTCCGCGACCGTAAGAACTGGAAAGATAGAGAATTAATTCACGATCATAATTATGAAATGTGGCAGCGTGGCAAACCCGATCCTGGCAGATAAGTCCGTGCAGTTCGCGGATTGCTGCAGTCTGTAGAGATAATCTTTGGTTGGGCTTGTGTGCTTTCGTCATAAGACAGGCGCTGCCTGATTTTAGACAAGGAGGAATACGTTGGCAAAAGAAGATTTACGTATCGGAGTTTTTGTGTGCGATTGTGGTTCAAATATCGCCGGGTTTTTAGATACCGAGGAAGTGCGCCAGTTCGCTGAAAGTCTGCCGGATGTGGTTGTGTCGGTTAGCAATAAATATACCTGCTCGGATCCGGGACAGCAGGAAATTCAGCGGGCGATTTTTGAGAATCGGCTTAACCGGATCGTGGTCGCATCCTGTTCACCATCATCATATGAGCCGATCTTCCGACAATGCATTCAGGGGGCGGGACTCAATCCATACCTGCTGGAAATGGCCAATATTCGCGAACACTGCTCCTGGGTTACCCCGGACGCCGGGGCAGCGACCTCAAAGGCCAAAGACATTGTTAAAGTGGCGGTTTCGCGAGCCAGGTGGCTTTACCCGCAGGATGAAGAGCAAATCCCGGTCACCGATGCGGCCCTGGTTATCGGCGGCGGCGTGGCCGGTATGCAGGCAGCGCTGGATTTGGCCGATGCGGGACATCCGGTATATCTGGTTGAAAAAAAGCCATCGATTGGCGGTATCATGGCGCAGCTGGATAAAGTCTACCCGGATATTGAATGCAGTATCTGAATTCTTGGGCCCAAAATGATGGATGTCGGTCGGCATCCCAAAATTGAACTTCTGACCTACTCAGAATTAGAGGACATAACGGGATATGTGGGCAACTTCAAAGCCCGTATTCGCAAAAAAGCCCGCTATGTTGACGAGGAAGCCTGCGTGTCCTGCGGCGATT
>JASFGM010000624.1:0-3068 GCA_050123755.1 Desulfobacterales bacterium | reverse complement strand
ATTTGAACCGGCAATAATGTCGGAAATATCTTTGAGCTCAAGGCCAAAGCGTGTATCGGGTTTATCCAGGCCGTAACGCCCAACTGCTTGGTCATATGTTAATTGTAAAAAGGGCCGCTTGAGTTTCATCCCGAGAACAGCCTTAAAGAGATGGGCCATCAGTCCTTCGGTAAGCTTGATGACATCATTTTCGCCGATAAAAGACATCTCAATATCTATCTGAGTAAACTCCGGCTGACGATCGGCACGCAGGTCCTCATCCCGAAAACAGCGTACAATCTGGTAATAGCGGTCCAACCCGGAAATCATAAAAAGCTGTTTGAATATTTGCGGTGACTGCGGCAGGGCATAAAACTCACCCGGATTCACCCGGCTGGGGACCAGATAGTCTCTGGCACCCTCGGGTGTGCTGCGGGTTAAGACCGGTGTTTCCAGATCAAGAAAACCCTGTCGATTGAGATAGTTTCGTACGGCCGCCGTGACGTTGTGCCGCAGGATGAGATTTTTTTGCATTTCGGAACGACGTAAATCCAGATGACGATATTTGAGCCGGATGGTTTCAGAAGCGTCTATATCATCTTCTATGAGAAAAGGAGGCGTTTTGGCCGAATTTAAAATTTTGAGCTCTGTTGCCGTAACTTCGATTTCACCGGTCTTCAATTTGGGATTAATCATATCCGCCGGCCGATTCTCCACTTTGCCGCGCACTGCCAGCACATATTCATTCCGGATCGCATGCGCTTTGGCATGGATTTTTTTGTCTACGAGTGGATTAAATACGACCTGGGTGATACCCTCACGATCCCGAAGATCCACGAAAATCACCCCGCCGTGATCCCTGCGCCGATGGACCCAGCCCATCAAAACCACTTCCTTATCGATGTCATCTGCGCCAAGCTCCCAGCAATGATGCGTTCTGCGCATGTCACCTAATTGATCGGGCAATATAAGCTCCTTATATTTTGTTGTATTTGTTTTATTGGTTTTATTGGTTCTATTGGTTAATGAATCTTGACCAACTAATTAAACAAATTAAACCAATCAAACCAATTAAACTATTCCGTAATTATTTTCTTTTGAACGGCTTGAACAAGACCATCTAAAGGAACTGATGCCTGCTCTTTGGTTTGCATGTTTCGCAGGATGGCCTCGCCTTTTTTAAGTTCATCGTCACCCACAATCAGCACATAGCGGGCTTCAAGTCTGTCGGCCTGTTTCATCTGGCTTTTCAAACTTTTAGCGCCAAAATCCAATTCCGCTCTGACACCTTCGTTGCCGAAAGCACAGACCCATTCAAATGCAAGCAAGCGGCTCTTGGCTCCCAATGCAGCCACAAAAACATCGGGCGTCTGGTAAAATTGGGTTGCGGCAAGACCGGTTAGTTCGGTGAGCCGGTCAAAACCAATTGCAAACCCGGTTGCCGGAATGTCCGGTCCACCCAGTTCGCTGACCAGTCCATCATAGCGGCCGCCGCCGGCAACCGCATTTTGGGCCCCCAAAGATTCGGTCTGAATCTCAAATGTCGTGCGCGCATAATAGTCCAGTCCGCGAACCAAATTTTTGTCGACAACAAAGGGGACGTCCAGCTTTTCCAGCATTTTTTTGACTTCAGCAAAATCCACTTTACAATCAGAACAGAGGTGATCCAGAATAGATGGCGCATCAGCCATCGCCTCCCGGCAGGAAGGCACTTTGCAGTCCAGCACCCTTAAAGGATTGCGATCTTTGCGTCGAATGCAATCGGAACACAGTTTGTCACTGACAGATGTCAAAAATCCGGATAAGGCTGCTTTGAATCCCGGACGGCATTGCGGGCAGCCCAGGGAGTTGATGTGCGCTTTAACATCAGGGACTTGCAGACGTGAAAACAGGGTCACCAGTAAAAAAATAAGCTGCACATCAGCCAGTCCGGATTGCACACCAAAGATCTCGGCATTAATCTGATAAAATTGGCGGTACCTTCCCTTCTGGGGCCGCTCCCGGCGAAACATCGGACCGATGGTGTAAAATTTTTGGACCGGATCCTTGGCATTCAGTCGATGCTGAATGTAGGCCCGTACAATCGAAGCCGTTGCTTCGGGGCGCAGGGTGATCAGATCCCCTTTGCGATCCGCAAAGGTGTACATCTCTTTTTCGACAATGTCGGTATCTTCACCGATGCTTCTGGCAAAAAGTTCGGTGCGCTCCATAATGGGTATGCGGATCTCCTTGAATCCGAAATCTTCCAGAAGCTGACGGGCAACTTTTTCGACTGCCTGCCAGAGCTCAACTTCACCGGGAAGAATATCCTTAAATCCTCTAATCAACTGAATCATGTAATTCAATGTCCTTTGAGAACAACCGCATTTCTATTTTTTTCTTTTATCTAAAACTGGTTTCAAAATCTTTAGATCTTGTTCGAGAGCAAGGCGCGATTCGGTTCAAAAGCGCAGCATACACGGCAGTACGTGAGCATTTTGAATCGGATCGCAACGCAGCTATCGGGCAAGAGATGAGGGTTTTGAAACCAGTTTTGGGTAAATTGGGATATTTATCTCAGGACTCACGCTCAAGTCAACCTTAATATTACGATTTATTGCTTGACACGTCATAGGCTATTGCCTAATTGAATACCTTTTGCTTATAAAAGAACATCTTTTCATCTTTTATCCGGTTGAACATGAATATGAACAGCGACCCTTCTGCCAAAAGGAGCATAATTTGCCCACCCTCGGGAAACATAACGCCTTAACAGATGTTGATGGAATCATGGTGGGTCATTACACCGATACAGATGCCGCCAGCGGCGTAACTGTGGCGGTCTGCCCGGAAGGCGCCGTTGCCGCTGTTGATGTACGCGGGTCGGCACCCTGCACCCGTGAAACCGATTTACTGGCACCGGCGAACCTGGTGGAGCATGTACAGGCGGTCGTGCTGTCCGGCGGCTCGGTATTCGGTTTGGCTGCCGCAGACGGTGTTGTGCGCTGGCTGGCTAAAAAGGGCTTGGGGTTTCCGCTGGACAAGGGATATGTGGCGCCGATCGTACCGGCCGCCGCTTTATACGACCTGGATCGCGGATCTGAGTTTGT
>JASFGM010000623.1:0-3068 GCA_050123755.1 Desulfobacterales bacterium | reverse complement strand
AATGGTACAGCTGGTAAAAGAACTATTTGAGGAAGGCAAGGTGGTTGCAGCCATCTGCCATGCAGGTTGGATGTTGGCTTCTGCGAAAATTTTAAAAGGTAAGACGGTAACTTCATTTTTTGCGATTAAGGATGATCTTATCCATGCCGGTGCGGAATGGGTTGATCAGGAAGTCGTTGTTGATGGGAACTTAATTACCAGCCGTACGCCGGATGATCTGCCTGCATTTATGAGGACCGTGATTGCTGCCTTGAAATAGCAGTTTTGGTGGAAATTTGAGAAGGCTTATGCTAAAAGGAAAGTCAAAAGGTGGTGATCGTGGCAGGTAAAGCCGGATAAATCAAGCGTTGCAGTTTGATTTTTACCATCCGGCCGGCCGAAGAACGCCGCTGACGGCCTGATCTACTGTGGCTGATGAAGTATAAACGGGTTTCAATTTTGCTTTAAGATCGAGGAGGTCACCATGAAGATTTTGGTAGGCTATGACGGAACAAATTCGGCCAAGGATGCATTAAATCTTGCAAAATCCCATGCAAAAGCGCTCGGTGCCTCGGTTGAGGTGGTTACGTCCATGCAGAAAGGAACGGAGTCTCAAAGAAAAGAGATTGAGCAGGCGGAGCAGGGATTGGCGTATGCAAAAACATTATTTGAAGAAGATAACATTGCCTGCAACACGCATTTATTAATCCGGGGCCTTTCGGCGGGTGAAGACCTGGTTGAGTTTGCCGGCGAAAACGAGATCGACGAAATTATTGTCGGTGTCAAACGCAGATCAAAAGTCGGAAAATTGCTGATGGGCTCTACAGCTCAATATGTGATCTTGCAGGCTCAGTGTCCGGTTGTAACCGTTAAATAGAACCCGTCTCAAATATATAGGTTTATTCAGTTTGTCAGACTTTGTATGGGAGCGGGTATGAGACCACCGTGCCGTACAAAGGGATTAAGATTGCGACCATTGTTAACCGGGATGATCGTGGATTGGCCCAGCAGCCCCCCGAAACAGGCATTATCGCCAGCTTTTTTCCCGGGTACGGGTATTAACCGGGTTGCGGTTGTTTTATTGTTGATAACGCCGATCGCCATTTCATCGGCCATAATGGCGGCAATCGTGTCTTCTGTCGTATCGCCGGGCAGGGCAATCATATCCAACCCCACCGAGCATACCGCCGTAATGGCTTCCAGTTTTTCAAGCCCGATATGGCCCTCACGGGCAGCTTCAGATATATTTAGATCTTCGCTTACGGGGATAAAAGCGCCACTTAAACCGCCTACCCTGGAACTGGCAAATGCACCGCCTTTTTTGACCGCGTCATTAATTAAGGCCAAGGCGGCTGTCGTCCCGGGAACACCGATGCTCAAAAGTCCCAGGCTCTGGAATATCTCACCGACACTATCGCCAACATTCGGTGTCGGGGCCAGCGACAAGTCAACGACGCCAAATTGAATATTTAGATGATTGGCAACTTCCTGGCCGATTAATTCCCCAACCCGAGTGACTTTATAAGCGGTTTTTTTTATCAGTTCTGAAATTTGTCCTAAATCCAGTTCGGAATCAGATTCAAAGGCACGATCAATGGCCTTTTTGACAACTCCCGGCCCACTGACCCCCACATTGATCACGGCATCAGCCTCACCGATACCCATATAGGCACCGGCCATAAAGGGGATATCCTGCGGGATATTGGCAAACACACAAAGCTTTGCACAGGCAATTCCATCGGATTTGGCGGTCAGATTAGCGGCTTTTTTAATCGCTTTGCCCATCAGCAAAATAGCATCCATATTGATGCCGGCCTTAGTCGATGCGACATTAACCGATGCGCAAACCCGTTCGGTGTTCGCCAGGGCATGCGGAATTGCTTCAATCAAAGCACGATCTCCCCGGGCGATTCCCTTTTCAACCAGCGCAGTAAACCCGCCGATAAAATCCACATCCACTTCTGCGGCAACCGCATCCAATACGCGCGCAACATCAACCAATTGAGAGGATGACATGGAAGCACCGACAACAGCTATGGGGCTGACGGCGATTCTTTTATTTACCACGGGGATACCGTATTTTTGGCCGATTTGATCGCAGGCGCTTACCAAGTTGCGAGCGAAATGGGAGACCCGGGTATAGATCTTGTTTTTAAGTTTTTCAAGATCATGACTGGCACAATCCAGTAAATTTACGCCCAGCGTAACGGTGCGCACATCCAAGTTTTCATTTTTGAGCATTTCAAGCGTTGAAAGGATTTCTCTTTGAGTCAGCATTTTTCCCCTCTGGCATCTGTTAGATGCGGTGTATGGCCTCGAAAATATTGCGATGCTGGATGTCAATCTCCAGCGTCAGTTGTTTTGCACGGCGCTTTAGTTTCCGATACAGGGCCTGCCGATCGATTTGGGCGGGAACGTCAATTTCGTAAATCATAATATTATCACCTGGATCGTCACCGCCTTTAAAAACAGCCTGAAGGTTTGTGATATTGCCTCCAAACTTAGCAATAACTTCGCTGATACCGGCCACCAGGCCTTTGCGGTCCGGTCCCTTCGTGGTAATGATGTAGGACTCGCATTCCGGGGCAGAAACCGGAGCCGTTGATGGTTTAAGCGAGGTGACATGCACCTCAAGACCCAGGAGGGCCATCTGTGCTTTTAATTTTTGGTGTAAAGATTGCCGGGAAAGATCCGCGGGAATGGATACAATGAAAATACCGGCAAATTCAAATTGAAGTGTTGTCTGACTCACATTTTCGATATTGCAATTTTGTTCGAAAAGTATTTTGGAAACGGCGGCAACGATACCGGGTCTGTCATGACCTAAAACTGAAAGGATGACCTTGTCCATGAAATCAACTCCGATGAGGTAAATAACGCATGGATGTTTTGGGATTAATCCGACTTACAGAGAGATCCTTATATCAAAACCGATAATTTTTGCAAGACTATCGGTCAGACGGCTTTCTGGCGCATGGGCCAAAAGATATTTTTGAGATGGGTCCTAATGGGATTTAAGGTGATCTTACACCGAAGATAACAGCAAACGGCTTTATAAATGACTTCACTTCTCAATGATGCAAGAAAAA
>JASFGM010000622.1:0-3069 GCA_050123755.1 Desulfobacterales bacterium | reverse complement strand
AACCGCAAGCCCGGTTACCTGGTTCCGATGCAGGCGGTTTTGCCTTCCCCGGAGCCGGATCGGGGGCATGCCTTTGTGTATGACACCCAGACATCGACGGTCAAAAAAACACCGATCCACTCCCAGGGAACAGAAAACAAAAAAGTCATCGTGGATGAGGGTCTTAAGGCCGGGGACATTATTGCCGTGGCCGGGGTGAGTTTTTTAGCCGATGGGATGGAAGTCAAACTGTTGGAAGGGAAGGGAAAATGAAAGGGATCACCGCATTTGCTCTGAACAATTCGCGAACCGTCGTCATGACCCTGCTGCTGGTAATTTTCGGAGGTGCCTATGCGTTTACCGCTCTTCCGAAACTGGAAGACCCTTTAATCACGATTCGCGAAGCGCTGGTGGCGGCAAAATATCCCGGTATGCCGGTGGAGCAGGTCGAACGCCTGATTACACGGCCGATCGAAGAGAAAATCCGCAGCATGGGCGAGATCGATAAGATTAAGGATTCCACCTCCAAAGTCGGCGAATGCCTGATCCACGTAATTATCAAAGACGAAGTGCCATCAGAAAACCTCCCGGCGACATGGAAGTTGCTGCGCAACCGGATGAACGATGTCAAACCCGAGCTGCCGGAAGGCACCATCGGACCGATGGTCGACGATACGTTCGGCGATACGTCGGTGGCCACCATCGCGCTCTGGAGCGATGGGTTCAGCATGTCGGAAATGCATGAAACAGCCCGCCAGATCAGAGAGCGCCTCAACATGATGAAGGGCATCCAGAAGGTCGATCTCACCGGGGTGCAGGATGAGCGCATTTATCTCGATGTGTCCAGCGCCCGGATTGCGCAGCTGGGCATCGATACCGCCGATATCGGCAAAAGTTTGCGGGAGCAGAACATTGTTCTGCCCGGCGGCAGGATAAACATCAACGATGTGGAAATCATCGTGGAGACCCAGGGCCGGTTCACCTCCATCGAGGAGATCGCAGAGGTTCTCATCCCGATTTCCGGCACCCAGGCTTCGATTCCGCTGCGTGACATTGCCACCATCAGAAGAGCTTACGTGGAGCCGATCCACAACCCGGCTTACTACAACGGCCATCAGGCTATTGTGTTAAGTATCTTTATCCTCAGGGGGGTCGATGCGGTTGAGTTCGGCGAGCGCTTGCAGCAAAAAATCAAGGAGATGGAGGACGCCCTTCCCTGGGGCTACAAGCTCGAATTTGCCACCTACCAGCCCGAACTCATTAACAAAGCCGTCAACGGCATGGTAATCAATGTCATCGAAGCGGTGGGCATCGTCCTTTTTGTGGTCATGCTGCTGCTGGGGTTTCGGACCGGCTTGATTGTGGGCTCATTTATCCCCCTGGTAATGCTTTTCGGTATTTTGACCATGTACGCGCTGGGCATTGATATGGAACGGATGTCGCTGGCCACCATGATTATTGCCCTGGGTATGTTCGTGGATAACGCCATTGTGGTATCCGATGACATTAAAGTCAATCTGGAAGCGGGAATGGAACGCAAGGAGGCTGTTTTAAAAACCGGCGGTTCGCTTGCGCTTCCTTTGCTGACCAGCACGCTGACGACGGTTTTCGCCTTCGGACCGATTCTGCTCCAGATCGGTACGACGGGCGATTACACATCCTCGCTGGGTTCGGTAATGATTACGTTGCTGATGGGGTCATGGTTCTTCTCCATGTTTTCTTCCACCAGCATGTGCTACTGGTTTTTGAAAACAAAACCGGCCGCCGGTGCTGATAAACAAAAGGAGCACGATCCGTACCAGGGAAGATTCTATCGGGTCTATCGCGGGATCCTTAAATTATCCCTGCGCTTTCGGTTGCTGGTACTGGCTGTGACGGCCGGCATATTTGTGGTGGCGCTGTATGCGCTGTCGTTTGTACCCCAGGCCTTTTTCCCGAGCGGGGACCGCAATCAGTATTTGATTTATCTCGATCTTCCCGCCGGAACGCGCATCGAGGAGACCGACCGGACCGTGAGAAAACTCAGCGCCTGGCTGCAGGATAAAGAGCAAAACCCCGAAATAACCGGGACCATTGCCTATGTGGGAAACGGCGGGCCGCGTTTTTTCCTCTCACTGGCGCCAGTGGACCCGGATCCATTCGTCGGATTTTTAATCGTCAACACCGAGACAAGCAAAGAGGTGGCCGAGCTTGTGCAGCGCACGAACCAATACATTGCGAATCATTTCCCCAATGTGCGCGGGCGGGTCAAGTCCATGTGGCTGGGCGGAAGTGAGACCGGCCTGTTTCAAATCCGGCTCAGCGGTCCCGACATAGAGGTGTTGCAGCCGCAGGCCGAGCAGTTGATGGCTGCGCTGCGCAAGATCCCCGGCTCTTTGGATATCAAGCAGGATTGGAACAACCGGGTAATGATAGCCAAGGCGGATGTCGATCAGGCCCGCGCCCGCCGCGCAGGGGTGACATCGGAGGATGTGGCCAATGCCCTGGACTTTTTTATCGACGGTACCACGACCACCAATTACCATGAGGGCAATGTTCAGATTCCCATCGTGGGGCGCGGTGTCAAGTCTGAAAGGGAATCCCCCGAAAACCTGGGCACCATCGGCATCCGTACGTCATCGGGCGGCAGCGTTCCGCTCAACCAGGTCGCCGATGTGTACACCGTCGGTGAATTAGGCCGCATCATGCGCTACAATCAGGAGCGCACCATCACCGTCAGCGCCAAAAACCAGGTGCTGAAGGCTTCCGAGATCTTTGAGGCCCTGAAGCCGACCATCGACGCGATGGAATTTCCGAAACACCACTTCTGGGAATTAGGGGGCGAGCTGGAGGACTCCGCCCGGGCCCAGAAGAACCTGGCGAAATGGATGCTGCCCTGCTTTGGCGGTATTGTGTTTCTGCTGGTATGGCAGTTTAACTCCATCCGGCGGGCCGCCATCATTATCCTGACCATGCCGCTGGTCATTGTCGGCGCCGTGGTCGGCCTGCTGGTGATGCAGGCCGATTTTGGTTTTATGGTCATCCTCGGGCTTTTGGCCCTGGCCGGATCGATTGTGAACAACGGTATCGTGATGATCGACAAAATTGAGG
>JASFGM010000621.1:0-3074 GCA_050123755.1 Desulfobacterales bacterium | reverse complement strand
AAACAGCATAACAATGACTAAACCCACAATCATGACCAGCACAAAGGGTGTGATCGAGCGGTAGATATCCCCCAGCGTAACTTCCGGAGGCGCCATGGCCTTCATCAGAAACAGGTTATAACCGAAGGGAGGCGTCATGTAAGCAATCTGGCAGGTTATCGTATAGAGAACACCATACCAGATCGCGTCGAAACCCAGACTGATGACCAGGGGGACATAAAGCGGCGCAACGATGATGAGCATGGCCGTATCGTCCAGAAACATGCCCATCAGCAGGTAGGAAACCTGCATCATGGCGATGATTCCCCACGGGCTGAGATGCCACCTTTCAAGAAATAAAGACTCGATCGCATGCACAGCGCCGAGTCCATCAAAAACCGAACTAAAGGCAAGGGCTGCTAAAATAACCCACATAAACATGCAACTAACGCTCAGCGTATTGCGCAGTGTGTTTTCGATTACCCGCCTATTTAAGCGGCGTTTGAGGAGAGCAGCTAGAGTCGTTGCCGCCGCACCTGCTGCTGAACACTCGACCAGACTGGTGATTCCTAACAGGAACAGCCCCGTCATGGAAAAAATAATAACCAGCGGAATGATCCCAGCCCTGAGCAGTAGAAACCTCTGCCCCCAGCTCATCTGCCGCTCTTCCGGGGGCAATGCCGGCCCCAGGTGTGGCTGGAGTTTGCATCGAATCATGATGTATAAAATAAACAAGCCCGCCAGCAGTAAGCCGGGAAAAACACCGGCCATCCACAGCCGGCCGACGTTTTGCCTGGCGATCATTCCATAGAGAACCAGAACCACGCTGGGCGGGACCATGATGCCCAGGGAACTACCCGCCTGGATGACGCCGGTTACCATGACTTTGTTATACTTTCGCTTAAGCATTTCCGGTAAAGCCAGACTGGCGCCAATTGCCATGCCGGCGACACTTAACCCGTTCATGGCCGCGATGGCGACCATCAGGCCAATCGTTCCGACGGCTAAACCCCCGGGGAGGGGGCCCATCCAGACATGGAACATGTTATACATGTCATCCGCTATGCCGGACTCTGAAAACATATACCCCATATAGATGAATAATGGCAGGGTGAGAAGCGGGTACCAATTCAGCAGAACAAAGCTTGCGTGGAACGGCATCCCCTCAGCACCCTCCCCCCACAGGAGCAGAGCGAAAACAGTGGCAACACCTCCGATAGCAGCGAAGATACGTTGCCCGGTGAGCAGCATAACCAACATCGAGGAGAATATCAGCAGTGCAATAAGTTCATAACTCATGTTATCGTCTCCCCTCTATCCTTTACCAGGTTCTTGCCTCTGGCCTTTGCCAGGTCCTTGAAGAATGTCGCGATAACCTGCAACAGCATCAGAAAAATTCCGATGGTCATAATAATTTTGATGGGCGACAATGGCGGTCCCCACGGGGTATAATTTACCTGCCCGTATTTTAGCGCATATTTCGAGGCGGAAATCCCGCCGGTAAACAGAAACACCATATAGAAGATAAGGAGCAAACCGGTAAACACATCGGCTAGCGCCTGTCTCCTGGCCGACCACCGGCCATAGAGCAGATCCATTCGAACATGCCCGTCGAGAATCATGGAGTAGCCACCGCCAAGCAAGTAATAAGCGGCCATAAAAAACTGCGCCATCTCCACGACCCATATGTGGGGCCGATCAAAGATGGTTCTGGATATGGACTCAAACAACAGAATTCCCATCATCGCGAAGACCAAATACATCGAGAACTTACCGACCTTCTTGTTGGCTGCGTCAATATAGCGCACGTAGGCTTTTACAACTTTAGGCATTTTGGCCTCTTTCCTCTGGTTCCTTTCAGGCAGGGTTTTAGAGGTTTACCCTCCCCAGCCGGGTCTATCCCAAAGCAAGGGAAGGCTAACCTCTATACCATACAAAACGCATCGTCTCACATTCATCAGTAGCGGTAGGGAGGACCGGCGGCCTCCATGGTGGCGACGTAGTCCTTGAGAATACTTACCACCTTGGCACACCTGGGGCTCTTTTTGGCAGTCTCGTCCCAGAACTTGAGCGCTGCATTTTCCACGACCTTCCATTCCTTGTCGGGGATGGACGTGAGCTCCAATTTGCCCCCCTTGGTGCGGTAGTGCGCCTCACCCCACCAGTACCAATGCAGTCTGTAGTAATGCGAGCTGTCCGCACAGAGTTTAAACAGGGTCTGCAGGTGCGGCGGCAGGGCCTTCCACTTCTTGGTGTTCACGAAGTACGAACCCACCCAGGCGCCGGATATCGGATTGGTCAGATAATATTTGGTGACATCCGCCCAGCCGACCGTATAATCCTCGGTGATGCCGGACCAGGCAACGCCGTCCAGTTCACCCGTTTGAATGGCCATCTGGACGTCCTCATAGGGAATGGACATCGGGACCACACCGAATTGTTGCATGAACTTGCCCCCGGTGGGGAACATGTACATTCTCAGCCCTTTGAAGTCTGCCACGCTTTTGATGGGTTTGGTGGTGGCGAAATTGCAGGGATCCCAGCTCCCCGAGCTTAGCCAGGTGACTTCAGGGATTTCCGCATAGGCTTCCTGCCAGATTTTGTCCAGCCCGTACCAGTGAAACAGGGCGGGGACATCCAGATAGTAGCGTGAGGCAAAGGGGAAATATGCACCGAATACGGATACATCTACCGGAGCTGCGATGGAGTCATCGTCACTCTGGACGGCGTCAATGGTTCCTTCCTGTAATGCTCTAAACAGCTCACCATGGGGTACCAGCTGATCGGCATTGTACAGGTCGATCTGCATCTCTCCATTCGCTGCCTTATTAAAGGCATCGATGGATGGCTTACAGACATGCTCAGCTAGTGAAGCACCGGCATACGTTTGCATCCGCCACCTGATCTTTTTTTGCGCTAACACATAGGGCGCCTTTACCGTTGTGGCAGCTATAGCAGCAGCCCCCACACCTGCTTTTTTGAGAAAATCACGTCGTTTCATTCTGGCTACCTCCTTTCATGGAGTTCGGGTTAAAATGCGAATAAATCGACAAAAGTATGACCGTTTAATGTTGCCATTAAAGAGCGTCGTAGGG
>JASFGM010000620.1:0-3085 GCA_050123755.1 Desulfobacterales bacterium | reverse complement strand
TGACCCCACAAATCGGATCCTCCTCGGCTTATTACGAATTTGATCTTCGTCGGAACTTTGAGCATATTCTTAAATATGCATTCAACCCGGATGTGCCCGGCTATTTAACGACGCCTTCTTCTATCCGCTTGTCGCACTGGAAGCGGGTTCAGGGTTCAGGCGATCAGTTGCCGGTGCTGTGGAATATCATCGATACGCTGGACGAACCGATCACACTAAAAGGGCTTGAATTTATTGAAAACACACCGGATATGGTCTCTGGCGCCTATTACAGTTATCATTTACACCGCACCCTTATTTTATTTAAATTCAAAAACCGTAAGGTGATCATATCGATATCCAAACAAAAAGGCAGATCGGATGTGGGCAAAAAAGGTTATGTGCTGGGCTCGGACGATAATTGGGATTATTTTTACTCCGGAAAGCCGGGGCTGACGGTCCCCGGGTTGGGCTGGGTACGATCCTACATGTATGATTCATCCGGAATTAACATTTATTACGAAATCGACCCTTATGCACCATTGCTGCGCTGCGGGACATTTAAGTGGCTGCGGGCTGGCTGGTCTAAAATTAACGCCGTCAAAAATCATCATATCCACAACGGGATGAAACGTTTTGCAAAATCCTTCAAGGAAATAATGGAATATCCCTCCTTGCCGGACATCAATGCCTTTGGCGACACCTATTCTAAAATAAGCGCCATGTCTGAAAATGAGCTTAGAGAAGGAATTAAAATCTATTTAAATACCCTGGAAAATCGATACGGCCACAACTATCGTCCGCCCCGAACATGGTCTCCTAAAATTTTTAAAGACAAAAGCCCCTGGTTTCAGATGTCAACGGAAGCTAAGCAGTCCGTATTAATGATGCAATATATGAAGCACGCAATGGGAAAAACCGATGCGAAAAGCATTGTGGCGCTTTTAAATTCTACGAAATGAAGTCAGGGATAGTAAAGATGCGGTATTTTGAGGACGAAACCTCCACCCAATCGCCGCGATGTTGGGATTATTAAAATTAAAAGTGAAATGCTCAATCAAAGCGGGAAAGTTGTCATGCATATTGAAGGCACCGGATTTTTTAGCAAGAGACCGCAGCAATGTCTTAGCCCGCCTTCTTATTCTGTCACATCAAGAATAGGTCATTTCAAATCAATATTTTATAAATTTGCAATTTCTAAAAATCTCATATTTCATCCGGATATTCACAATTTCTCTATACCTTCCAAAATATGTAAACAGGCGATGTAAAATAAAAAAGGGATCAAAAAAGTGTGTATTTGCCATGGCTAATCTGCAAAATCATAAGCCGCAAACAAGAAATGTTTTTTCCCTATGTCGGAACATGCTTTAGCATCTCCCCATAACAATTGCGATATCACTTTGAAACATGTACTTTGGGCAGGATTGAATTTATCGTAAAATTCGGCCTGCAAAGAACAACAAATTTTGTTCTGTCTCTGATGATATCACAACATTGCCCGGACCTTTGATTATCTCAATTAATCTGTACTTGGGTGATATTTGGTGTTTCCATACGATATCACCACCTGGCGGAACCTTCGATAATGATTGACTAAATCCCAACGATTTGTTTATACATATCTGATATGCCACTCTACCTGACCTAAAGCTGACCTGTAATTGCTGAACCGTACCCTGCTGCTCATCCGGCACTGCATTTTTCTGAATTATCCAGATACTGCGTCATATTGTTTGAAACCTTAACATCGGGGGTACCTATGGCAGATGAAGGTTTTAAGCGCAAACTCGCCGCCATTCTCAGCGCAGACGTTGAAGGTTACAGCCGCCTCATGGACGATGATGAGGAGGCCACCGTCCGCACACTCAAAACTTATCGTACAGCCATCAATGACCTTGTCCAGCAATATCGTGGACGTATTGTCGATTCACCGGGAGACAACATCCTTGCGGAGTTTGGCAGCGTTGTCGATGCGGTAAACTGTGCCGTGGAGATTCAACGTGAGCTTTCCGAGCGAAACGCTGAACTGGCCTACAACCGCAAAATGGAGTTCCGTATTGGTGTTAATCTGGGAGATGTTATTGAAGACGATGGTAATATCTACGGTGATGGTGTCAATATTGCTGCTCGAGTTGAATCGATGGCAGAGGCTGGTGGTATCTGTATTTCAGGAAGAGCGTACGATCAGGTTTTGAATAAACTCGGATTAGAATATGAAAACCTCGGAGAGCATCAGGTCAAAAACATCAGTGTTCCTATCCGGGTTTATCGGGTGCTGTCCTATCCGGGGGCAGCCGCGCACAGGGCCGTCCAGGCGAAAGAAACTTTAGGACGTAAATGGCGTAAAATTGCTATTTCGGCAGCAGTGGTTGTTGTAATTGCCGTTGGATTGGGAATCTGGCAGTTTTACATGCGCCGCCCTGCTATCGAGCCTGCATCGTCTGAGAATATGGCTTTTCCTTTGCCTGACAAGCCATCCATAGCTATATTGCCTTTTGACAACATGAGTGATGATCCGAAGCAAGAATACTTCAGTGATGGAATCACCGAGGAAATCATTACGGCACTCTCCAAGACACCTAAAATGCTTGTGATTGCCCGTAACTCCACGTTTAGCTACAAAGGAAAAGCTGTAAAGATTAAACAAGTCGCAGAGGAATTGGGTGTTCGTTATGTACTTGAGGGCAGCGTTAGAAAGGCTGAAGGAAAGGTGCGTATCACAGCTCAGTTAATTGATGCAAAAACAGGACATCATCTGTGGGCGGAGCGATATGATCGGGATCTGAAAGATATATTTGAGATACAAGATGAAATTACAAAAAAAATAATAACAGCCTTGAGGGTCCAACTGACAGAAGGTGAGTTCGCTCGAATATTAGATAGACATACGAATAACATTCAAGCATTTATGAAAATCTTGGAAGGTTCTGGATACTTTGATGAGGATAAATATTCTGAGGCCATGAAGTGTTTTGAAGAGGCTATTTCGTTAGATCCGCAGTGCGCTAGTGCCCATGGATGGCTTTCTTGGGCGCACCTCATGAATGTATGGTTTGGCCCAAGTGCGACTCGCAAACAATCTCTAAAGAAAGCCTTTGAACTT
>JASFGM010000619.1:0-3087 GCA_050123755.1 Desulfobacterales bacterium | reverse complement strand
ATATTCGAACCTATGGCCTATTGGAAGATTATTACGCTGAAGCCAGGCGGCAGGGGATTTTGTTTTTTCCATTTGATCCGGAAGATCCACCGGTGGTGGAATCCTCTGAGGACGGGGTGCAGGTGAGCTTCAAAGATCAAATGCTGGACCGGCCCCTGAGGGTTAAGGCCGACATTTTGGCATTGAGCGCGGGCATGGTTCCTGAAGACACCGAGGAACTTTCTTCCATACTCAAGCTGGCTCGCAACCCGGAAGGATTTTTTATGGAAGCCCACGTCAAGTTGCGGCCGGTAGACATGGCGACCGAAGGGATCTTTTTGTGCGGAACCGCTCACAGTCCCAAGCTCCTGTCGGAAAGCATTTCCCAGGCCTATGCCGCTGCTGCCCGGGCGACCACCTTTCTCTCCCAGACAGAGTTGACTCTGTCTGCCGTCACGGCCCGGGTTGAAGCCGACAAGTGTGCCTCATGCCTTGTTTGCGTGCGCTCATGTCCTTATAATGTGCCCAAAATCAATGAGGAGGGCGTCAGTGAAATTGATGCGGCAATGTGCCATGGATGTGGTATTTGTGCAGCCGAGTGCCCGGCCAAAGCCATCCAGCTCAGCTGGTACGAGGATGATCAGATCCTGTGCAAGGTGGATGCGCTTTTGGAAGGGGTTCTCTAGATTGCGGATTTTTAAATGCGAAGAGAGAAATTGGATTTTGGATTGGGAATACGGATTAATAGAATAGATAGAATTCCATAACTTTAGGCACTTTAGGCATTTTAGATCACTTTAGTCATTTGTTTTGAGAGGAAATTATGAGTAAGGATTTTGAAGCGATCATTATTGCATTCTGTTGTAATTTCTGAGGGTATACCGCCGCGGACCTGGCAGGTTCGATGCGATTACAATATGCGCCAAATATCCGAATTGTGCGTGTACCGTGCAGCGGAAAAGTCGATCTGATTCATATTCTGCGTGCCTTTGAAAAAGGAGCGGATGGTGTATGTGTGGTGGGATGTTTGGAAGGTGACTGTCACTATAACAACGGAAACCTTATGGCCCGCAGGCGGGTTGAACAGGCTCAAAAAATTTTGGACTCCATCGGCATCGGTGGGGAACGGGCAAAAATGTACAACCTGTCATCCAGTGATGGTCCGCGCTTTGCCCAATATGCAACCGAATTCGCCGAGAAAATCAATGCGCTCGGGCCCAATCCGATCAAACTGGCCAAGAGCAAGGCCGCCTGAGGAAATATGTTGAATATTGAAGATTATCAGCTGAACAATATTCAATCTTAAATCATAAATCGACAATTGGAAAAAGGGGTTTGATTAAATGATAGTTGCAGATAAAAAGCCGATTGAGGAAATTATCGAATATCTCAAGGATCACAAAAATATTTTGGTATTGGGCTGCAACGAATGCGTTACTGTCTGTGAGGCCGGAGGCAAAAAAGAGGTAGCGGTTCTTGCTTCGGCCTTGCGGATGCATGCCCAGAAAGAGGGAAAAGAGGTCAAAATCGACGAGATTACCCTCGAGCGACAATGTGATCGTGAGTATTTGGATGAAATCCGAGACGTCATCGACCAGTATGATGCCGTGATCTCCCTTGCCTGTGGTGTCGGGGTCCAGTTTACCGCTGAACAATACCACAGCACACCGGTGTATCCGGGTGTCAACACCTGTTTTATGGGAGCGACCGAAGAGCGCGGCCTGTGGGCGGAACGCTGCCAGGGCTGTGGACAATGTATTTTGGCCACAACCGGGGGCATCTGTCCGGTATCCCGCTGCGCCAAGCGGCTTTTTAACGGTCCTTGCGGCGGCTCCACCGATGGTCGCTGTGAGATCAACGCCGAGGTGGACTGCGCCTGGCAGTTGATTATCGATCGTCTCAAGGCGCTGGACAGATTAGACGAATACGAAAAGTTGTGCCCCTTAAAGGATTGGTCAACGGACAGAGCCGGGGGGCCCAGAAAAGTTGTAAGGGAGGATGTGCAGCAATGAGTGTAAAGACACCGAGTAAACTGGAAAAGATCCTCAGTGAAGGTCATCTGGCCGTCACCTCCGAGTGTGGACCACCCCGGGGCAGCAATGCTGAACACATCATTAAAAAGGCGGAGTTGATTAAGGAGCATGTGGATGCCATCAACATCACCGACAACCAGACATCGATGACCCGCTTGTGCAGTCTGGCGTCCTGCATCCGTCTGAAACTCATGGGGTTGGAGCCGGTTCTTCAGATGGTAACGCGCGATCGCAATCGCATCGCATTGCAAAGCGATATTCTCGGGGCGGCCTCCTTTGATATCAACAACATCCTGTGTTTATCCGGCGATCACCAAAGCTTTGGTGACTGTGCTCAGGGCCAGAATGTGCATGATATTGATTCGATCCAGCTGATTCAGGCCGTGCGGCATATGCGAGACGAGGGCAAGTTTTTAGGGGGCGATGACCTCGATGGCAGTCCCCAGATGTTCGTCGGTGCGGCCGCCAATCCGTTTGCCGATCCGTTTGAGATTCGGGTCCCGCGCCTGGCGAAAAAGGTTGCCGCCGGGGTCGAGTTTATCCAGACGCAGTGTATTTATAATCTGGAAAAATTTGAAGAATGGATGAAGGGTGTGCGCGATCGCGGGCTGCATGAAAAGGCTTATATTTTAGCCGGCATGACCCCGATGAAGAGTGTCGGGATGGCCAAGTATATGCAGAAACGTGTTCCGGGAATGGATGTGCCGGATGAAATTATTCAGCGTCTCCAGGGGGTTGAAAAAGGCCAGCAGGCCGCTGAAGGCATCAAAATCTGTATTGAAGCCATTCAGCGCCTCAAGGAAGTTGAAGGTGTGGCCGGCTTTCATATCATGGCGATCGAATGGGAAGAAAAGGTCCCTGAAATCGTTGAAGCCGCCGGTCTCCATCCGCGACCGAAAGTCGATTAAACCCGTTTAGAAAATAGCAAAAGCAAAACCCTGCCTCTTTTTTAATGAAGCAGGGTTTTTTATTCATTCAAATAGTATAATATAGATTGACATATTCAAAGTATAATAAAGGGAGTGAAAATGAATTTTGGGTTTCTGCTAAATATTCAGTCCCTCCGAAGTCCGCC
>JASFGM010000618.1:0-3088 GCA_050123755.1 Desulfobacterales bacterium | reverse complement strand
GCTTTAGCATTGAGCGTGATTTAAAAGGTTCGCTTGAACACTTTGTCGAGACCTTGCGGCAACGACAGCGATGATAATTCGGAATTCCCCCCTTTTTTGCTTGACAAACAATAGGCATACCGATATGGCTTTTACACAGATGAGCAGAACTTGCACAAATGTTCATTTCCGCAAATCATACCAATCTTAAAGGGCCTGATGCACAAAATCCTCATATCCGAGCCGATCGACGATTCCGGGATCCGGCTCTTAGAGGGCCGAGCCGAAATCGTTTTTTGTCCCGAGCCTACCGTGCAGGCGATCGGACGCCTGATTAAAGATGTGGATGGCCTGATTATCCGCACCGCCGGCAGCGTCACGCGGGAGATGGTGGAAGGCGCCGGCCGGCTCAAAGTGATTTCGCGCACCGGCGGTGGTTTGAACAATGTCGACATCGAAGCAGCCACGGATAACAACATTGTGGTCTGCGGCGTTAAAGGACCGCAGGATCGGATGGTGGCCGAACATACCGTGTCTTTAATGGGCGCGTTAGCCAAACAATTTTTTTATCTAAATGCACAGGTTCGCAAGGGAAACTTTGCATCCCGCAAGGAATATCGCCCGGCCGGATTGTCCGGCAAGCAGGTGGGGCTGATTGGACTGGGCCGGATCGGCCGCATTGTTGCCGATATCTGCGCCCGGGCGTTTGACATGCAAGTCTGGGCGTATGACCCTTTTATTGCTCCGGAAACCTTAGGCTCTGACGACATCATTCTGAAAGAAGATATGACAGAGGTGATCCAAACGGCCGATTTCTTATCCCTGCATGTGCCCCTGACCGAAACCACCAAAGGGTTGATGGGAAGTGCGCAATTTGAGTTGATGAAACCAACCGCCTTTCTGATTAACACCTCGCGTGGGGAGGTTGTGCGGGAGGCCGCCCTGGCGGATGCGCTCAAAAATAAAAAATTGGCAGGTGCGGGTCTGGATGTGTTTGAAAATGAACCCCCGGATGTCGGCAATCCGCTCTTTGAATTGCCCAACGTAATCGCCACCCCCCACACGGCCGCCCTGACCAAAGAGGTTGTTGCGCAACTGGCACAAGGCTCGGCTGAAAATGCGCTTAACGTTTTGGAAGGAAAAAAGCCTTCTTACAGTCCCAATTGGGACACTGTAAAGGGAAAAACAGGATAAAAATCGGATCGTCGGAAATCCGTTTAAATTTAAAATATTTATCAATTATTCACCAAAGCGAGGTAAAAAATGGCACAAGAAATGTGGACCTATGCAATGGAGGAGATGGCATATCCTGATGTTCAGGAAATATTGAAAACGACGGACGTAGTCTTGATTCCCATTGGGAGTCAAGAAAAACACGGCCCTCACATCCCGCTGGCCTGCGATTCGATTGCGACGATCGAAACCACGATGCGGGCGGCCAAAAAGGCCAAAGTGCCTTATACACCCATGATCCCCGTTGGATATTCTCCGCACCATATGGGAACGGTGAATAACGGCATTGGGTCTCTAACTTTTAGCGGTGATACGTTGAGGCGGATCGTATACGAGATCGGGAGAAGCTTGATTTTTCACGGGTTCAACAAATTGATCTACACAAGCCAGCATGCTTCGAATACGAAAGTGGTTGACGAAGCGCTTCGGCGTCTTCGATATGAAACGGGATGTTTCTGCGCATGGTATATGACCCCCACCGAGCGAAGGACTCAAGTGATCAACGACCTTTTAGAAGAAAAGATTGCCTGGCATTCCGGTGAGATGGAGACTGCCCAGTGTATGGCACACGATGAGCGCTGTGTGCATATGGAACGGGCAAAAGCCCATAAGGCCCATGCGCCCGAGTGGCTGGGGCCTGAATTCGCGAAGACCGACGGGGTGCCAACGGTAATCTTCCAGGGTACGGAGAACATATTCATCCCTATGGAGCACCATGAATACGTTGAGGATGCCACGATCGGCGATCCGTTCCTCGCTAGTAAAGAAAAGGGCGAGAAGATCTTCGAAAGAGCCTCGGATAACCTTGCAGCGTTTGCGGAAGAGGTCAAGAAGATTAAAGTTGATATCAAAGAGCGGGACTACGACTTTAGGGCATATTAAACGTGTTGTGTCCCATAAAAATGTTATAAAAATCGTTTAAGATTTTTTGCTTCTGTGGAGTTCCTAAACAACACAATGTCTTTGGTTTCAGGTGTCAGGTTTCAGGTGTCAACAAACAGATGACAGAATGCGTAATCAGATAATCTGTGCCTCATCAACTTCGTTATCCTGACACCTGACACCCGAAACCTGACACCTGTCAAGGTAGCGGGGACCGAGGAATTTACGGATGAGACTTAAGGAAAAGGTTGCGTTTATCACCGGCGCTTCAGGGGGGCTGGGAACGCATTTTTGTAAAGCCTTTCTGAAGGAGGGTGCCCGGGTGTGCGTGACCGATATTGCCCGGGACATGGTCGATTCCACGATTGCCGAATTGGACTCAGCGGATGCCGTTATAGGGGCGGTTGTGGATGTCTGCCAGCGAGGGACTATCGAGGCGGCGGTAAGCCGGGCGGTCGAAACTTTCGGCAGTCTGGATATTCTGATAAATGTCGCCGGCGGTGCACTGCACACGCCCCATAAATTTGAAGAGATCGGTGAGGCTGCCTGGGACAAGGTGGTGGACATCAATTTGAAGGGCACCTATCTGTGCTGTCAGGTGGCTGTGGAGCAGTTCCGAAAGCAGGGCGGCGGGGGCAAAATCGTCAATATCTCCGCCCTGGCCGGACGCTGGCTGGGCTCTTTGGCAGGCTGCCACTATACGGCTGCCAAAGCCGGGGTCATCGGTTTGACCCGGCACCTTGCTTACGAATTGGGCCCCGAAGGCATTCATGTGAATGCCGTTGCGCCGACCATTACCCTGGCCAGCCAACGCACGATCGATTTGTGGGATTCCAGACCGGAAGAATACAAAGAAAAGGTCGTTTCTCAGATCCCCTTACGGCGCTTGAGCACTCCGCAGGAAGTGGCCGCCGGGGTGATCTTTCTTTGTACCGATGAGGCCAGTTACATGACCGGGGTGACCCTGGATATTAATGGAGGGAGATTTTTTAGC
>JASFGM010000617.1:0-3091 GCA_050123755.1 Desulfobacterales bacterium | reverse complement strand
CGCCAGCCGCCCTTGCATGCGACCATCACCATTGAAGATCGCTGGCGGGTTGTTTCGTATGTCAAATCCCTTGGAACCCGTTAATAAATCTCCACAAATTCAAATTCCATTGTTTTTTATACTTCATGCATAGTATTTTCTGGTGTCAGGTGTCAGCAAACAAATGCGAAAAGGCGTAATCTAATAATTCTCGGCATCTTCAGGTTCGTTATCCTGACACCTGAACACTGACACCCGACACCTTAATTATAAGAATTTATTTTTTTGAATTAACTGGATCCATGATTAAACACCCTAACCCGGAAACAACCTCCCAAACATGCGAATTGTGTGGTCTGCCGTTACGTTATGGAGCCGTTAAGGCGGTGTTTTCAGGAGACACCTATGCTTTTTGCTGTAACGGCTGCCGGCAGGTGTTTACGATTTTAATGGAGTCCACCGATTCGCCGGATCCTGAAACTTTTCGTGAAACCGACCTGTTCAGACAATGCCTGGCCAAGGGCATTATTCCCAGCACCGAAGAAGAACTGACCGGGGTGGACAACACCGATGCGGAAACCGCACCGCTGCCTTCAGCGCTTGGACGGGACAACGTTCTGACGCTCAAGCTGATGGTCAGCAACATGTGGTGTTCGGCCTGCGCCTGGATCATCGATGAGTCCTTGAAAAAAAACCCGGGCGTTGTCGATTCGGCCTGTAATTTCTCAACGGATCGGCTCCAGGTGGTCTACGATCCCGTCAAAGTCAACTCCCATCAGATCATCGAAACGATCGGCAAACTCGGTTACCGCGCGGCGGAGCCCGGTGAATCCGAAAAAACAACCGAACGTCGCAGGGAATTTGTTCGATTTGGCGTTTCTGTTTTTTTGACCATGAACGTCATGATGTTATCCTTTGCCCTGTATACAGGGTTTTTTACGGATCTTTCTCCTGAAAATGCGGCTAAAATTTCCTGGCCCATGTTCGTCATGGCGACCGCCGTTTTGATCTATGGCGGATATGATTTTTTCAAAAAAGCCTGGGCCGGATTACGCCATGCCGCGTTCAGCATGGAAACCCTGATCATCACCGGTGCTTTGAGTGCTTATCTTTTCAGCACCTATAATCTTTTTGCGGGAAGCATTCATCTATACTACGACACCGCTTCGATGCTGATCACGCTGGTGCTCTTAGGTAAAACACTGGAGCGCCGCGCCAAAGGAAAGGTTTTAGAAGATCTGGAAAATTTCTTTGCGCTGATGCCCACCAAGGTCAGAATCTGCAGCGACGGTTTTCCCGAGGGCCGCTATGTGGCCATCGAACAGCTTGCACCCGGCGACATCTTTCGGGTAGGCGAAACGGATATTATCCCGGCTGACGGCCAGATCCTGTCCGGCAAGGGCAGCGTAGAGGAATCTTCACTGACCGGCGAGCCCTTACCGATCACCAAAAAGCCCGGTGACTTTATCAGAAGCGGTGCCCGGGTTCAGCAGGGCTATTTTAAAATCAAGGCCGCAGAGGTCGGCAGCGACTCCACTCTGGGGCAGATGATGCAGATCGTCGAAAAAACGCTGCTGACCAAAATGCCCATCGAGGGCAAAACCGATGTTATTTTACAGTGGTTCGTTCCCGTCATTCTGGTGCTGGCGGCAGCCACCGGCATGGCGTGCCGGTTGACGGGATTGTCGCTGGAAACATCGATCCTGCGAGCCGTAACCGTGATGGTCATCTCCTGCCCCTGCGCGCTGGGAATTGCCATCCCCCTGGCCCGGGTGGCCGGCATATCCATTGCCGGGAAAAACGGCATCCTGGTGCGTAATTTTACTGCATTTGAAATGGCCCGCCGGATTACCGCATTTGTTTTTGACAAGACCGGAACCATCACTCACGGCAACTGGACCCTGCAAAAAATGGTGGCCTTCGCACCCTATGATGAAAACCAGGGGCTTAAATTGGCAGCGGGACTGGAGCAAAACTCAGATCATTTTATTGGACGGGAAATTCTGCGGCAGGCACAAAAACGAAATATCGAGCCCGCAGCCCTATGCGAAATTCGAACGGAAGAAAATGGTGTTATCGGTCGTTTGGACGGTGACATTATAAAGATCGGATCGGCGGACTTTCTGAAAGACACGATTGTAAAATTCAAAAAACGTTCTGAGTCCAATGACGACCAACAGGGATCCGCATATTCGTATGTATATATGAGCATCGCAGGTCGGCCCGCCGCTGTATTTGTTTTCGGAGACAGGATTCGGAACGGTGCCGGAGCAATGGTTGACAAATTGCTTCAGCGAGGATTTCAGCTCGCATTGGTTTCCGGAGACGGAATTGAAACCACCCGGGCGATCGCAAAGGATATCGGCATCCAGGATGCCCACGGCGGCCAGATGCCCAACGATAAAGTCGCTATTGTCAAAACCCTGCAAGGCCAAAACTATCCGGTGGCCATGGTGGGCGACGGTATCAATGACGCCCCCGCCCTGGTTCAGGCTGACCTCTCCCTGGCCGTCCACTCCGGGGCGAATCTGGGGGAAGAAGTGGCGGATGTGACCCTGATGCGCGCGGAACCCGACCAACTCATCGATTTTTTAAGATTTGCCGGCGCTGTTAATAAAAAAATCAACCAGAATCTGACATTCACATTTGCCTATAATGTGATCAGCATCCCCATGGCCATGAGTGGTCTGCTGACCCCGCTGGTGGCCGTATCTGCCATGCTTCTAAGCAGTATCAGTGTTATCGGAAACACGCTCACGCTGGTCCGTAAACACTCCGCTTAGGGTTTCGCTCAAAGGTTCCAAGGTTCAGCAGTCTTATACTTTGTTGCATTAGTTCTATTTGTTGAATTGGTTTAATTGGTTGAATCTTAACCAATCGAACTAATCGAACCAATTGAACCAATTGAACCAATTAAACAAAAAACGAATACTTTTATGCAAAAAATTGCGTCATCACTTGCCTCTCCGATTTCATCATCTGTAGAATCAATCCTCAGGCCCTGAAAGATGAAAGCCTTCCACTATTAAAATGCCATATATTCCAATTACTTAAATCGTTTAGCAGGTGCCCTCAAAATTAATGTGTTAAAGCGCATTATTATGAAATCAAT
>JASFGM010000616.1:0-3094 GCA_050123755.1 Desulfobacterales bacterium | reverse complement strand
CGCCGGTGCCGCTGCTGCGGCGATCGAAGCGGCCAAACATCTCGGAGCAGATCAGGCGCAATCAATTGCCTATGCAACCAGCTATGATAAAAGCCCGGGGGACAGTTTTGTCGGTTACGTGGGGATTGTCTTTTAGTTCAGAAATGCAAAAGTGGTTTGTAAACCTTTAGATTTTGTTTGAGGGTAAGGCGCGATTCGGTTCAAAAGCGCAGCAAATAATTCGTGGCTGGAAGCCACTCCCACTGTTTTTATACACCATTTTCCATTTTATGTTATAAGTATTAAAAATATGTGGGAGCGGCATCTTGCCGCGATTTTCGAGCATTTTGAAGCGGATCCCAACGCAGGCCTCGGACAAAATATGAGGGTTTAACAGCCACTTTAAAAATAGTCGGGGTGGCAGCCCTTGACTCTTTTTTTTCTCCCATTATTGGTCCACAATTTTGATCGAATCCGAAATCACCCCTATTTATATCCGGCTCTGCTCTCCTCCTGTCGTTGCGGGCGCTTCATTCCATCGGCATGCTTGGAATACATACGGCACGACACTGTCCACAAGCTGAAAGGAATGCACCACGATTTCCGTGCGCTTGACCGAAAAAAAACATGGTGCCGGTGATCTCGAATTAGACCCGATGGATCAGGCAATGTCGGGAAATTCGAACCTATCGCTATCCGAGTCTGGATCGGCTACCACCCCGAAATCGGATTATCAGAATCTGCAAACTTTGCTAACACAATTTTTCGATTTATTCAATTTTTAGTTTAAAAAAGAATCAAAATTCTTATAATTATTTTTTCTGCTGCTGGGCTTTTAATATCTTTGCCCAGGTATCCCGTAACGTCACTGTGCGGTTGAACACCAAAGATCCTTCTGCAGAATCTTTCGCATCGACGCAAAAATAGCCCAGGCGTTCAAACTGGTAACGACTTCCCGGCTTGGCCCCGGATAGGCCGGGCTCTACCATGCAATTGGACAATATTTCTAATGAATTCGAGTTGATATAGGCATCAAAATCTTTACCCGCTTCGGTCTCATTGGGATTTTCCTTAACAAAAAAATGTTCGTAAAGACGCACTTCCGCGCTTACGGCATGAGATGCTGAAACCCAATGCAGCGTGCCTTTAACTTTGCGTCCGTCGGGGGCATCGCCACCCCGGGTTTCGGGATCATATCTGCAATGCAGTTCAATTACCTCTCCTGTTTTCGGATCTTTGACCGCATCGACACACGTAATAAAGTAAGCATAGCGCAGCCTCACCTCGCGGCCCGGGGCCAGGCGGAAAAATTTTTTGGGTGGATCTTCCATAAAATCATCTTGTTCAATATAGAGTTCCCGTGAAAACGGCACCTTGCGGGTACCCATGTTCGGATCTTCCGGATTGTTAACGGCATCTAATTCTTCCACTTTATTTTCCGGATAATTGTCGATAATGACTTTTAGGGGTCGTAAAACGCCCATCACCCGCGGCGCAAGTTTGTTCAAATCTTCCCGGATACAATATTCCAGTAAAGCAATGTCCACCATACTGTCGGCCTTGGCAACCCCGATTCGATCACAGAAATTACGGACAGCTTTCGGCGTGTACCCGCGCCGACGCAATCCGGATATTGTCGGCATACGCGGGTCATCCCAGCTTTCCACATGGCCTTCCTCCACCAATCGGATCAATTTGCGCTTGCTGAGCACCGTGTGACTGAGATTGAGGCGGGCGAACTCAATTTGCTGTGGATGATATACTTCCAGCTGATCCAGAATCCAATCGTAGAGCTCGCGATTTATTTCAAATTCCAGCGTACAAATCGAATGGGTGATACCTTCGATCGAATCTGAGAGACAGTGCGTAAAATCGTACATGGGATAGATCACCCACATGCCAGCAGTGCGATAATGGGGTACTTTCTTGATCCGATAGAGGGTGGGATCGCGCATCAACATATTGGGGGATGCCATATCGATTTTGGCCCGCAGCACATGCTGGCCTTCTTCATATTCACCGGCCCGCATGCGTTCAAACAGATCCAGATTTTCTTCAATTGAACGCTCACGATAAGGACTGTTTTTGCCGGGCTCGGTCAGGGTCCCTCGATATTCCCTGATTTCATCCGCATTTAAACTGTCGACATAGGCCTTGCCTTTTTTTATAAGCTGAACGGCAAATTCAAAGAGCTGCTCAAAATAATCGGAGGCATAGTATTCGCGATCCTCCCAGTCAAATCCCAACCAGCGAACATCTTCTTTGATGGATTCCACATATTCCACCTCTTCTTTGGCCGGGTCGGTATCATCATAGCGCAGGTTGCAAAGCCCGCGGTATTCTTCGGCCAGCCCGAAGTTTAAACAGATGGATTTGGCGTGTCCGATGTGCAGATACCCGTTGGGTTCCGGCGGAAAGCGCGTATGGACGCGCCCGTCGTTTTTACCGGCTTCGATGTCGGCATCGATGATGTGTTTGATAAAGTTCGGCGGCGGCGCAAATTCGCCGCTTGTTTTTGAGGTTTTGTCGTCCGATGACTTCATTTTTGTTATCCCCTTTACGACGATTAAACAAATTTATATTTCATTATCTCACAGAAATTCGTATTTTGAATTCTTTTATTGCGATTTCTTTTTCTCTTGCCCTTCCATCGCGAATAGCATCAATCAATGCTAGAAGTTCATAAAGCATGGAATCTATCGAGGTTGCTCTTGGGACCGACTTATATAACGGTGAAAATTCATAACCCCTCACCTTACCTAAAGGATCAGGCCAAACCGGCGGCAATTCCTCACCGAGCTGGAAATATCCATTTAAAGGAGGTGCTGCGTAAGCCGTTGGCATTCCCCTGGTAATATCTCCTCGAATTGGGGGGAAGGCATACTGAAGGCCATGGACAACGAATTCTTCAAGCGCTTTCTTTTGAGGTACCATCCGATATTGATCCATAAGTCGTGCTGCTATTGCTCTTTTGATGCCGGCATGCACCTCAGAGGCGCTCATGAACAACTCATTCGCAAGCCCTTGGTAGGTCCAATCTTGCTTTTCCCAAACAACTAGTTTCAATAATATTAAAATGTCTTGGGGTTTTAGTACCATAATCTATTTTCTATTC
>JASFGM010000615.1:0-3094 GCA_050123755.1 Desulfobacterales bacterium | reverse complement strand
CAAAATTGTGGACGATGAACATAACGAAGTCCCTGCCGGCGAAACCGGCGAGATCATCATTCGCGGCCCCAACATCATGAAGGGCTATTTCAACAGGATTGAAGAGACCAACGAAGTATTACGCAACGGTTGGCTGCACTCCGGGGATGTCGGCCGTCTGGACCAAGACGGATATCTGTATATCGTCGATCGCATCAAGGATCTGATTATCAGCGGTGGTTTGAACGTCTTTCCCACCGAGGTGGAGGAAATTCTTTACACCCACGCGACAGTTGAAGAATGCGCAGTGATCGGTATGCCGCATAGTGAATACGGCGAGGCGGTCACGGCCTTTGTCAAAATAAAGCAGGGCAAAACCTGCTCGGAAACGGATTTAATCAGCTTCTGCAAAGCACAGATTGCCTCTTACAAGGCACCCAAAAAAATATTGTTTGTCGACGAGCTTCCAAAATCGCCGGCCGGCAAAATTTTAAAACGCGAAATTCGCGCGTCATTCAAGTAGAATAAGAACTCAAAATAAACGATTTTACAACGAGTTGTGTGAAATGAACACCAGAATTCAAATCCTGCGAAAAAGCCTTGAAGTTGAACGCTACCCTCTGTGTATCGAAAAAAGCCGCCTTCTGACGGAATCATTCAAGCGCACCGAGGGTGAGCCCATGATCCTGAGACGGGCCAAAGCCCTGGCCCATGTGCTGGACAACATCAGCATTTTTATCGAGGATGATGAGCTGATTGTGGGCAATGCCGCCAGCAAGGCCATGGGACTCGAGTTTGACTTTTATGCCGGGCTTTGGTCGCAGGATGAGATCGACGGTCTCAAAGAAGCCGGCTATGATATTGCACCTGATGAAGAAGCTGAAATTCTCCGCATGAATGCCTATTGGAAGGACTATAATCCGTTGAGTCGCATGGGCCGGCTATTCGATGACCGCCTCTGGCCGTTCATGCAATCCGGAATGATATTGCCCCCCTGGAAAAGCCGGGAAGAAGGCTCCGGCGGGGGGTATGCGGAAAGCGGCATGGGTCTCGGACCGGGTTTTTACCTGATGACGGTCGATTTCGAGAGGGTGCTCAACAAAGGACTCAACGACATTCTCAAGGAAGCCGAAGACGAACTGAATAAAGTACAGCGCCCGCAAACCGACGAGCCTGATAAGGTTCATTACCTGCAGGCCGTGCTGATTGCCCAGCAGGCCGTTGTCCGGTTTGCCGAACGGTTCGCTGTTTTAGCAGAAGAAATGGCGGCCGTGTCGGTGGATCCAAATCGAAAAAAAGAGCTTGAGAAGATAGCCGGTACCTGCCGGCAGGTACCGGCCAATCCGGCCAGAACATTCTATGAAGCCATTCAGTCCTTCTGGTTTATCTTCCTGATGATAACGCCGTCTCCGACGGCGTCCATCGGCAGGTTTGATCAATACATGTTTCCTTTTTACAAAAAGGATATAGCAGCGGAAAGGATTACGGATACAGATGTGCTCGAACTGCTGCAGTGTTTACGAATCAAGGATATGCAGATCAATCGGACTTCGGGAAAACTTGCCCGCCAGAAAAATGCCGGCATGGCCAAATGGCACAACATGACCATCGGCGGTGTAACATCTGAAGGTGAAGATGCAACCAACGCGTTGTCCTATCTTATCTTAGACGCGTTAAAGTTGTGTCCGGTACCGCATCACACTGTAACCCTGCGGGTTCATGACGGCACACCCGAAGATCTCATGTTGAAGGCGCTCGAAGTGGTAAAGACCGGAATCGGTATGCCGGCCTTTGTGGGTGATAAATCCTATATTGGGTATCTTGCCGCTGAGGGTGTCCCATTGAAAGATGCACGCGATTACGCCATGGCCGGCTGTATCGATGCGGCGATCTCCGGTAAATCCCGCATCGCCTCTTATGGGATGTTCATCGTGCCCAAGGTGCTTGAGGCAACCCTGCACAACGGCATTGAACCCCAAACGGGAGCACAGCTCGGTCCGACAACCGGGGACTTTGATGGTTTTGCATCGTTTGACGATTTCCTGAATGCCTTCAAAGCGCAGCTGCGTTATTTTCTGGGTTTGCATGCCGAGAAGAACAACATCGAATTGCAGGTCAGCCGCGAATTGTTTCCGGACCCGTTGCGCTCTTCGCTGATGCATGCAGGGATAAAGGCGGGCAAAGCCCTGCTGGATCGCACCTTTCCCTTTGAAAACGGCGCCGTTATGAACCCGGTCGGGATGATCAACGTGGTGGATTCATTGGCGGCGGTCAAGAAGCTTGTATTTGAAGAAAAAAAGTTTTCCCAAAAAGAATTGAAAGCTGCCCTCAGCTCAAACTGGGAAGGCGAGCGCTATGAAAAAATGCGGAAAGCATTTCTGGCAGCCCCTAAATACGGCAACAATGACGACGATGTGGACGCGATCGCCATCGATTTGTTCCGCTTTTGGGCGGATACCACAGTGCAGTTTGAAACCTGCCTTGGCGGAACGCATAAACCCACGGGCGTATCCGTATCGGCCCAATGGCCGGGTGGTACGCTAACCGGTGCGACACCGGACGGTCGCTATGCCGGTGAGTGCCTGGCAGATGGAACGGTGTCGGCCATGCGCGGCATGGACCTGCACGGACCTACCGCCGCTCTCAATAGTGCCATGAAGATTGATCAGACAGCTTATCAGGCGGCCCTGCTGAACATGAAATTTCATCCGTCGTCTTTGAAGACAACAGATGATCTTCGCAAGCTTTCCTTTTTGATCCGAACCTATTTCAGCCAAAACGGAAAGCATATTCAATTCAACGTGGTCAACAGAAAAACGTTGCGCGCAGCCCAGAAACGACCCGAAAAACACAAAGATTTGCTCGTTCGAATTGCCGGTTACAGCGCGCATTTCATCCAGTTGGGAAAACCCATGCAGGAAGAGATCATCAAACGGACAGAGCATGAAAAGCCGGTATGATGAGACTTGAAGACACCCAGGGAAAGATTTTCAATATCCAGCATTATTCGATTCATGACGGTCCCGGCATTCGAACAACGGTGTTTTTCATGGGTTGCCCGTTACGGTGTCAATGGTGCCAAAACCCCGAATCCCAGGGTTTTCAGCCCATTTTA
>JASFGM010000614.1:0-3103 GCA_050123755.1 Desulfobacterales bacterium | reverse complement strand
CGGCCCCAATGCCGACAATAATCTGATAGGTCCAGCAAGCGGCGCCGATGAGTACCCCCAAAAACAAAACGACCACGATTGCCCAGTAGTATCTTTTAGGCGTACCCAGGGTGTTCAGCACGGTTTGATCGATACTCGCGTATGTCAGTTGCGGCATATCTCAGCTTTCTTTATTAACCACAAAGGCACAAAGTTCACAACAAAGGGCCTGTTCGTAAGCAGACTCAAGAAGGCCGGCTCCCAAGTGTTTCTGTACTTCAATAGCAGCTCCGATAATTTTTTTTGACAGCAAATTGCTTTTATTCTTTGTGTCCTTTGTGGCGTTGTGGTTCACCTACGATTCCTGTAAAACTTTCTTAAGATAAATCACAGCCGGCTTGGTATTCAAGTAACCCATGGCCTGGTATGCCCGGGGATCATCAACCAGCTTGCGGATCCGACTTTGTTTGTCCATCAAACTGCCAAAGACCAGGGCATCGGTCGGGCAGGTTTGCACGCAGGCCGGGATGACCTCGCCGTCACGGATCATGCGTTTTTCGTTCCTGGCGTTGCTGTGAGCGGCCTTGATGCGTTGAATACAGAACGAGCATTTTTCCATGACACCCTTGCTGCGAACGGTGACATCGGGGTTGAGTTGCACATTCATGGGTTCGGGCCATTCCCAGTCGAACCAGTTGAACCGCCGCACTTTGTACGGGCAGTTCTGGACACAAAACCGGGTTCCGATGCAGCGGTTGTAAATCTGGTTGTTGAGCCCTTCTTTTGAATGATGCGGCGCATATACCGGGCAAACCGATTCGCAGGGGGCATTATCACAGTGCTGGCAGAGCATCGGCAAAAAGGTGACCTTTTGCTTTTGATCCGGGTCCTGATATCGCTCGATGCTAAGCCAGGTCATCTCGCGTCCTTCGATGATGCGTTCTTCGCCCACAATGCCGACATTGTTTTCAGCATAGCAGGCGGCCGAGCAGGCGCCGCACCCAATACAGCGATCAAGATCGACCACCATTGCCCAGCGGTATTTTTCGTGATCATGGGGCGGATAAAAATCGCGCTTGGGGTCATATCCTTCGGGTAGCGGAAGCGTCAGGGGGAAATCTTCCATGGTCAGGCCGGCTCTTTTGGGCATTTGCCCCTGGTTTAATTCCGTTAGGCCGACGGTCAGCGCAAATGTTCGTTCGTGCTGGGTTCGGCTGCCATACATTGCGGCCAGTTTCAATGTTCGGCCGGTCCGGCGTATCTTAATTTCTGCTGAAAAAATAGGCCCGTCTGAATCCTGATGTGCATCGGGTGACAATATAGCAAAAGGATTCGTGCCTTTATTTTCCGCATAGCGTCCAAAAGTTTGGTGACCCTGGCCGATGCTCATGACCAGCAAGCCCGGATGTACAAATTCGTTTACATAAACCGGGGCCTCCAGGCGGCCCCATTGCGATTCAATCCGGATGATGTCTTCCTGGGTGATGTTGTGACTTTTCGCCGTATCGGGATGCATGCTGACAGGACTTTGCCAGGCCACACGGGATAGGGGCTCCGGAATTTCACACAACCAGGGTTTGTTGGCGCCGCGGCCGTCAAAAAACCGAATGGATGGCAGGGCCGTGAATACCAGATCCGATTTGGAAGCTTCCACCGGTTTCGACAATATATCCGTAATTTTTTTAGGCGCAAGTTTGAATTGCGGCCCACCGGATTTTGTTGAGGGAACAAATCCGCCGCCCATTTGGAGTAACTGTACCCAACCGAATTTATCGGCAATTTTTTGGTCTGATACGAGCTTGGAAAACAGATAGGTTTTATAATTTTGCGCGGGTTTCTGGTTTCCAAAAGCCGCCTTCAGGATCACATCGCCGATATGGGGCGCCCGGGTTAATTTGCCCATGGCCGGTTGCAGGGTTGAATTGACCGATTGCCAGCCACCGTATTCATCCCAGGTTTCCAGAGGCAGGCTGACCGGAAAAACCAGATCGGCCATCTGTGAGGTTTCATCCATGAAATTGCTGAAGCTGACCACAAACAGATCGTCTTGTTCCAAAGCTTTTTTTACCCCGCTTTTAGGCGCTAAACTAAAAGCCGGATTGACATTGTTTAATATCAACACGTCAACCGAATCCGCATGCAGGCGATTAAAAAATTCAAGCACCTCAGAACGTCGGGCTGCAATTTCCACGCGGTGCCGATTGTTGAAATCCAGCAGCTTTAAATCCGGGTCCAGCAGCAGGTTTAACAAGTTTACCGCAATATTGGTTTGCAGGCCGTTTAAATCTCCGGCGCCTGTGCCGGTACCCAGTGCCAATGGTTTGGCGGCACCCATCAGCTGGATAATGAGTTTTTCATAAAGTTCTAAAGAAAGGCCGGATGATTCCAGCACCCGATCCTGGGTGTAAGGTGCCGTGGCTTCCAGAATTGGTTTGCGGAAAGACCATGGCAGTTTTTTGCCTTTACGAATATCAAGCGCCTGACGTACCAGTCCGAGCGCGACAATGGATTCGCTGCCGGGATTGCATGCCATCCAGTAGTCGGCATTGGCACCGGTCAGGGATTGGACCGAGCTCAAATGGTAAAACGGTATTTTTTGACCCTCCTTGAGGGCATGCATCGTCTTAAATTTTGCGGCATATTCAACCGGAGATAACCAGGTTTCCAGAAAGTCGGCCCCAAAAGAGACCAGCATATCGGCCTCTTGCATGCGATAGCTAGCCAGCTCGTTACGGCCGAAGACTTTTTCATTAGCTGATTTCAAGGATTCATAGGCAAAGGGTTCAAATACCAAAGGACCCTGAGCGCTCCAGCTATTTAAAGCATCCGTAAAGAGGGCCAGCAGACTTTCTCCGATGACCTCTGTCAGCATGCGGATGCGCTCAGGACCTTTTCGGGAAGCAGCATGCGTTTTATTCTTTAACAGCGCCTGTGCTTTTGAAAATGAGATGGGTTTCCACCGGTCGTTTTCCCTCAGCAACGGTGTTTTAATCCTGTCGGGGTTGTAGACGGCCTGTAAGGCAGCCTGTCCCCGCATGCAGATCTTGCCCCTGTTGATGGGATGCAGGGGGTTGCCTTCGATTTTGATCACTCGACCTTCGCGGTTTTTAGCCAGAATGCCGCA
>JASFGM010000613.1:0-3105 GCA_050123755.1 Desulfobacterales bacterium | reverse complement strand
GTTCTCCTGTTCTAGATTAACGGGCGCTTCTAGCCTGTAAACACGCTGCTTGAAATCACTCGGACCAAGTATTTGCTCGCCATTGACTGAGATTCGGGCGCTGCTTATTCTGTTCTTACGACCTTTATCCCCATTTATGACAATGAGCCGGGCCTCTCCCTTTATTCCAAGAAAAGTGCCGGTGTACAAATTCGGCTTTCCTTTGGTTCTCATGTATTGATTCGGCCCGAACAAGGTGGTTTCTGTTGCGGCAGAAATTCCCATGAATGGGCCAAATATCAGAGCCAGCGTTATAAAAGCAGCCTTTCTCATGATAAATCTCCTCATCGACACGTAGGCTTTATCAAAGCTTCTGCCTCATAAGCCATTAGAACTCTAGTGATAAGAATTCCCTTTTTGACCCGCAATAGCGAGCGCATTCCCCGCAGCTTGCTGCGGGGTTAGCGCGCGAATTATAGATCGATTAAAATTCCATACGGGGAAGATTCCCTGCAGCTTGCTGCAGGGTAATCTTCAATCTTTAGCTGATTTAAAATTTAGAGAAAAAAGAAACCCGCAGTCTATTTCAAGGGGAGCAGAAAATTAGAAGTTGACAACCTCGCAGAGAGTGAATCAGAAATGCAACCCGGTTTCATATGGGAATCAAGAAGAAGTTTTAGAATGATTTAGTCTGCTCAGGATACCACTTTGCGTATTATAAGCTATTATTGGTGTCAAGAAAATATTCAATTGTTGGATTTCAGCCACAGAAGTTAATAAGTTAAGGACGTCCCCATTCTTTTGATATGACCGATGAGCTATCAGCTATAAGCCGGCACCTGCGGTGCCGAATCATCCCAATGATAGGAGGAAAGTGCGCAGGTTTGCTTTTTTGTTGGTGATGCCGAGTTTTTTGCGCATGTTGACCCGGTGGGTTTCGACGGTTTTAATGGACACATTGAGCAGATCGGCGATTTCCTTGGTGCTTTTGCCGTGTTTGACCAGGTCGGCCACTTCGATTTCTGAAGAGGTGAGGTTCATATATTTGGAGGACAGTTTATTGGAAAAAGGCGAAACGATGTTGCTTAAATTGGCTTCGAGGATATCCAGATAGCTCTGCAGCTTTTTGCCCGTTACCTTTCTTTTTACCTTCTCGAGGTAGGGTACTACCAGCTCCTTGACGTTGGTTAAAATTTTCTCTTCCATTTCGTTTTTGTCTTCATTTCTTCTTGCCAGCAAAACCTTTAAGGCGGTGTTGGCTTCCTCGAGATGCCGGGTCTGGCGTTTGAGTTCTTTGGTGCGTTCCGCCACCCGGAACTCCAGTTTGTCGTGGGCTTTTTTCAGTTCCTTTTCAGCTTTTTTTAGAGCGGATACGTCCATGATCATACCGGAAATTTTGTCACCGTCGAGCACGGCACTGAGAGCCGCATTTTTAGTTTTTCCTGTTTTTGTAAGAACGTCGAACTCAAAATTTTCTACTTGCCCTTTATCTTTGAGATTTTTAATTAAAATGCGGCGGTCATGGCTGTTTTTATACCTGGACACAACGTCGGTTCCGATCATTTCCGCCGCCGAATCAAATTCAAAAATTCTGGCCATGGCGAAATTCGCATAAAGAATTTCTCCATTCAGACTGCTCTCATAGACGCCAATAAGTGCATTATCGACAATATTGCGATACTGTTTTTCGGAGTCCCTCAAAGCCTCCTCAGCCTTTTTGAGTTCGGTAATGTCTTTGACAAAGATTGCCAGGTTCCCAACATTGCCATCGCTATCTGAAATAGGAAAAAGGTTAACAACGAAATATTGATCAAGGCGCTGTTCGATGAATTGAGAAGGGCGCTTGCTAAGCAGGGCTTTTTTTATACGCTTTTTTCTGGATTCTGCCAAACCCTGCGGCATAAATTGATAAATACACCGGCTGATGATTTCACCCGGACTCTTTTTGAATGTTTCAGCTGCCCGGTTGTTAATGGTCACCACTGTTCCGTCCGGTTCGATTAACAGGGCGATGTCATGGGTGGCGTTTATCAGGGTATGCAACGCTTCCTGAGATTTTTTGCGCTCGGAAATATCCATAAGCGTTCCGGATATCTTATCACCATAAAGTACTGCGGTGAGCATTGCATTCCTGGGCTTGCCTGTTTTGGTGACGAATTCGAGCTCAAAATTCTCAACACGGCCGTGTTGATTAAGAATTTTCAGAAAAACCTCCCGGTCTCTGATGTCTTTGTAGGTAAGCTCTACATTTTGCCCGATGGCCTCTTGCGGGGAGTCCCATTCAAAAATATTTGCCATCGCGTCATTGATATAAAGGATGTCACCGTCCAGGTTGGTTTCATAAACACCGACCACGGCATTGTCGACAATGGCCCGGTATTGCTTTTCGGATTTCCGCAGCGCCTCCTCGGCCCGCCGTTGCGGGGTAATGTCGGTGGCCAGCGCCAGAACCGCCGGCCGACCCTTCCAGTTTATCACGATGGAAGTTACCAGAATCCATTTAACTTCTTCTTCTTTGGTGATGAACCTTACCGGATAGGTATTATGGACATCTTCGCCTTTCAGCCTTCTGGTATATAGATCAATGATCGTGGCGCGGTCATCGGGGTGGACGATCTCGATAAAGCTTTTAGCCAGCAGCTCCTCGCGGGTACAGCCGGTCAACTCCAGCATTCTTTTATTGACAAAACAGAACTCGTCGCCCTGGGCCACCACGATACCTTCGTAGGCGTTCTCAACGATCAGGCGGTAAGCATCTTCTTTGTCCAGCTGCCGCAACTCGGAAAGTCTGCTTGAAATTTCATCCGGTTTCAGCTTTTCAGACCATGGTTTTGCGTAGGTTTGTTTTTCTATCCCCATGATGTCTCCTCCAACAAAAAAAAGCTCATACCCGCATAATCATGTTGCGATGCATGAGCCTGATTTTCTCATCATAAGCTCCTAAAATCTAAAGGATCTTATCGGAAAACATTGTATCGATGATGGCCTGTAAATGTTAAATATTTATCTAATATTCGCTATCTTCTCCTTATGAGGTCCAGCTGTCGCCGTCCCGCTGATAAACCAACCGTAGACTGGATATCCGGATAACAGGTACAAAAATAAGTTGTGTTTTATAGTGGTTGT
>JASFGM010000612.1:0-3109 GCA_050123755.1 Desulfobacterales bacterium | reverse complement strand
TCCTCAAAAAGATGAAGTAACTCTTGACTTTGGTTCTGATAAATGTTTGGCTTTTTCATAGGTGAAACTCCTTTAGTTTCGCAGCTGCTTCATTGCAGACTGCCGATCAATTATGCCACAGGCGAAAGTCTGATGGCTTATTAAACAGGGGAGTTTCACCTATTGTTTTTATTGAATGGATGATTCGGGGAGAATTTTAGACTTGAAATCCCCTCTAGATCAATTTGGGCAGGCTCCGCGAGCTACACCCTGCGGGCTCGCTCGCCTCCCCAAAATCTATCTTCAGGAAAGGTACCAGATATTTGCACTTTCCCCATTAGTATTAATTAATCGAAGTTTAGAGCTATAAATGGCCCGGTAACGATTTCCGCCGCTTGCCGGAGACTAGCTCCCCAATGCGTTGGGCCATGCATGACCGAATCGAATCAAGGTACTGTCGTGAGACTGAAGAAGACCTAATGATTGCCGAATACGACCAGATCGGCCCAACCGAATAAGACAGCCGCGTCGTTTTGGAGTCGAACCCGCTTCTGTTGGGCAGGACCATAAAGCGGCCGATATTTTGTGAGGCTCTGCCAAGAGAGGGCGCGAATTTTTACAAAGGTTTCGCACTAACACTTTAAAAATCAGTAATCCTCTATTCAAAAAGAGTAGCTCTGTTGAGATTCATCTCCACGATTGTCTCGACAAAACTTTTGTTTTGACATGAGTTGTGGATATCCTTTCCTCCAAATTCATAGAAATCAACGATTACAATATTGAGATTCTCCAGGGCAACTTGTGGACTAATGTTTGGAGTAAGATGGGGGTAAAGGTCTCCAACAGTCGTCCAATATTGTAGCCACATGATGACTTTCGGGTTTGTCACCTTTGCATCCCGTTCCAGATTACTTGTAGTTCGCTGAGATTGTAGGACAAAAAGCTTATCGTGTGCATCAGGAGGTTTACACGTAAGGTCATCGTTAATTTCGCTTCGACAGTTAAGAGCCGCTTTCATTTTTCTGTTAAGAAGATCGTCTCTTTTAACATTTGGCCAAGGCGTGACGATAATCGACTCAGCCGTGAATTCTCCACCCCAGAAGAGATTTCCATATGCGAAATCTAGGTCGCTATGGAGATCGTACGTACCAGGAATTTTCGAATCCGGGTGGTAAATTACAATGACGTTCTTTTTTTCCTCCCACAGGTCCTGAACTGTTACCTCTGGACTACCAAAGTTTATCGGGTTGGGACCAATGTCCCAAGGAACCATGTACCCTCCCAGTTTTTCTACAATGTACTCTGCGGCAGCCCGGTGTCTTGCCTCATTCATGAAGCTCCAGTGGCTCAAATCCAGAATAACAATTTCTTTCGGATGGCTCTCAACGAATTCTTTTACCCACGTTATTGCATTTTGAATCGGTCCATTTGTGGTATGACACGCTCCGTGCCAAATGACGAGAGGCCTAATAATCATACCGTAAGGACCAATAACCTCGAGCTCGTCACCGCCACCTTGCCACTGGTACCGAAGATCGAAATAACGAATACCATCCTCAAGCTGCAACCGAGGGCTTCGGTTCTGGGCTCTCAAATAAGGATGGCTCGCTGGCCCACACTGAAACTGCCCCCAATTATCTGATTCCCATGACTTTGAGTCAGTGTTCGAGTCATGAGTTCCCGGTAGCACGACATTCTTGATCTTGAGTGTTTTGATTTGGTCGCCAAGATTCCCCATCCAATTTTCGGGATCTATTAAGTCAGGCTTAGGCCAATTGAGTTCTCCAGAATCCAAATCATAAAATCCATCGCCATCGGTATCGGCTGTTATCTGGCAATTGTCATAGATAGCCGATAATCTGGCCTTGGTACCATTCGCGCCTCCCATCTCAAGCCATCCGATCCAGGGGAACTCCGACCAAGGCTGTATTTGGAATAAACCTGAACCGGTCCCTGTATCAACGGTTACATAGCCGTAATCCGGGTGATAAAACGTACCAAAGATTTCAACTGTAGTGTTCGCCTCGTACTCAGAAATGTTGAGACAGTAGTCTTTGGCCCAGTATACTTTGGCCGTTGTTTCGTGTTCAAATAAAACGTCCAGCGTGCAAATGATGGGTGAGTCCGAAAAATCCATGAATATCTCACCATCCATGGTCATAGTGCCATCAGACAAATTATCAAACCAGAAGGTAATGGTGATGATGTCTCCTGAATCGGTATCAACCCTTCCCTCAATATCCACTTCACCGTTGATGGGCACACAACGGTCATGGTCACAATAATAGGAAAATATAATAGTGCCATCAAATTCGCCGCTAGCATCATTTTTGTTAACTGTGTAATAATAACTGCCACCGCAGGTTCCGTCTATAGTTCCGGTTTGATTATAAACCGCATTGGTGTTTAAAGATAAATTGTGTAAATACGGTCTGAGGTCCATTGAACGCGCAGTGTCACCTAAAATCTGGGGCACTCTAAAGATCCGGAAATTATCGACCGGCAAATCCGTTTCAGTCTGAAATGTACCGGTTTTACCTCCGACAAAGGCTCCGGCGGCAATATCTATAGCATTATCTTGGTCAATTTCCGCCGGGGCAGTTTCGCCGGTATACTTAAGCCCGCCGTTTCCGTCATTGTCATCATCATCTCTACTTCCGCCACCACCGCCGCCGCATCCTCCAAATATAAATAAGAATAAGAATGCAGCGAGCATCATTCTCACAAAAATTTTGCTTTTCATTTGAACACCCCCTCTTTCCTCCAATAAAAAAGCCAAATCACCACCAAAGGCAACTTGGCTATTTATTAAAGACACATTGCATACTGTCTCCATAAAACAGATGCTTAAGTCTTGTTATTTAAATTCTTCTCTCAAATTTATTTTCCCCATCAATTCTCATGCGAATAAACCTATAGTGCAATCATATCGAAAAAACAACATATAATTTTAAGTAGTTATACTAATAATTACTATTCACAATATGTGTCCACTTTGGGATTAGGAAGACACCGGGTAGCCGGGGGGCATTGCTGCCCCCAAGCCCCCTAAGAACCGTGCGTGATAGTTTCCCATCACACGGCTCAAGCCCTTCAAAGGCCGACCTCGGCATAGAGGCGACCCGGTGAT
>JASFGM010000611.1:0-3113 GCA_050123755.1 Desulfobacterales bacterium | reverse complement strand
CATTTGTAGTGACTTACAGGTGAACGATTTGCAAAATACGGTTGACCGTTTAACCGTTCGCATGTTAGCCATGCGCCAGCCGATGGGATCGGATTTGCGTCATATCATCTCTGCATTGAAAATAGCAGCTGAACTGGAGCGGATTGCCGATTACGCCGCCAATATCGCCAAAAATGTGATGGATCTCGACCATGTCTCTCTGGAGAAGCCTGTCGGCCTCATCATCCGTATGGCTGAATTGGCCAGCCATATGCTAAAGGATGTAATCGGTGCCTATCGGGAAACGGATGCTCAAAAGGCAATGGCCGTCTGGCATCGCGATGAGGATATCAATCAGGTTTATGCCGACCTGCTTTCGCAGTTACGATCCTATATGAAAGTAGATTCTGAAAATATTGATATCTATACCCGTTTAATCTTTACGGCCAGATGCTGCGAGCGAATTGGAGACCATATACAAAATATCGCTGAAAGTGTGTATTTTATCATCTATGGCGAGTCTTCAATTGAAAGTCCCATGGATAAAAGAAATCATGCCTGTTGGGATTGATAAAATCAACCGATCCGAAAGTTTGCAGATTCCCTCACAACTAAAGTCCTATTCAAAGCCGGCCTCTATTGTATCAATCAACTTTTCCTTAATCATATTACGAATTTCACGAACTTTATGTAATTTTTCCTCGCTCGTGCCCTCGACTGCAGCCGGATCCGGAAAGGGCCAATTCCATCTTTTGGTGATCCCTGCAAACACCGGGCATTTGGCTTCAGCGGCACCATCGCAAACCGTGACCACATGATCATATAACTTGCCGGTTTTAAACAGCTCAAACACACTTTGGATTTTATTACTGGAGATATCGATGCCTTCTTCTTTCATGACTTCCACAACCAGAGGATTAATATCATTGGCCGGTTCTAGTCCGGCACTTTCGACATCGAATTCATGTCCTGCAAGTTTTCTTAAATACGCTTCAGCCATCTGGCTTCTGCCGGAATTGTGAACGCAGATGAACAAAATCTTTGATTTTTTCATTGCCTGTATTCCTTTACCCTGGAAAGGTGTCAACTTTTTTCGAAACGTCAGAAATCGATATAATAGCTTTAAATAGCTGGTTTTAGCCCAGCGGGTTATGCAAGCGGTTTTATCTGGTGGTTTGACCCGATAAGATATTACGTGATTGTTAGGTGTGAGTGAATATTATGTTAAGATATGATGAATTGAAGTCTATTGTGATAATAGGAAATTTGAGAAGGCTGTTATGGAAACCGACCAAAGATTAATTCATTTCTCATAGTTTTTGAATAAAATCTTAATTTTGACGTTATACGCTGAGCGATAAAAGCACAAACGTGAAAACCTGATGACATGATTTGAATTATGATGATCGGAGATTTAATTGAAGATTAAAAAGAAAATAGCACTTGTTGCCCATGATGAAAGAAAAGAAGATTTGCTGGAGTGGGTGAAGTTTAATTTGCATAAATTATCAGGTCATGAATTATTTGCCACTGGAACTACGGGCAAAATAATGGATGAGGTATGTTCCTTGATCATTGCTCGTTTGAAAAGTGGGCCATTAGGCGGCGATCAACAACTGGGTGCCATGATTGCCAGCGGTGATCTCGATATCCTGATATTTTTCTGGGATCCTCTGACCTCTCATCCTCATGATGTCGATGTGAAGGCGCTGTTGCGTATGTCTGTTTTATATAACGTGGCAGTGGCCTGCAACCGTTCAACGGCCGACTTTCTCATTTCAAGTCCTTTATTTGATGCTGAATATCAACACGTAATCAAAGATTATGGCCTGGCAATAGCCCAGAGAGCCTTAAAATAGGTTGCATAAGAATAGGCGCGTCAAGCTGTTGAAAACAAAAAAATAGATAGGCTACATTTACGCACACACATTCCTATCGTTTAGGGCGGTTCGCTTCAGAACCGCCCTTTTTGCCCAATTTAAACAACACACAGCCCGCTTCTATTGTTTTCTCCCTTGCCTTGCTAAACAACTGGAATGCTGACCTGAGTTGTTCTCGGCAAGGCCGCTAAGCTATTATTACAGGTAAAAAAGACATCCACCCCCAACGGGAATAAAGCTGCCTGAACCTGCCATTGTTCCCAAAAATTTGCCTGGATACCTGCAGGGGCGAAATGGATGGATGTTCTTATACCGGGTCCTCTGAGGATTTTGCCATTGTGGGAATTGAATTGCTCAACCTGGACGATTAATGTGGCTGCCGATTCTGGATGCTCGTTATCTCCGATTTTAAAATCATCCAGGGACGGCATTGCTGCCGGCTGGGTTATCAAAGCAAAATGAGCCATACAGGGCTCGGTAACAACACTGCATCCACAATGAAATTGAAACCATTCGATGGCAGATGAATTCCAGCTCAAATCGGTCCAGAGGGGTGTTTCATCGTCGAGTAATGTCAAACAGGTGGCAGCAGAAGCGGGATTTAATATTTCTGGAACATTTAGTTTACTTTTGATTTTGACGAGCTGACCCGGGTGAGCCAATGCATCTAAAATGGCCCGAAACGTTTGTTGGGGCCCCAAAACCGGGTTCTCAAAACCCGGCTCTAACGCTGGCACATCCACTGCAGACTTCATGGCTACTCTCCTCTAACCATCCAGTATTATTCATTGGAGGTAATCATTTGGTAAAAGCGCACCAGCACCTCTGCATTTGGGCGTTTTTTTCGAAACATCTTCAACCGACAGATAATTAACCCCAAAACAAGAATTGCCGCACCTAAAACTAAAAGAATAGCATTCATTTTGTTCAACTGCTGAATAAAAAATGGGTGTTGATTTTGTCAATTTAAGGGATTTCACTTATTTTCCCTGTTTTAAAATGAATAATAAAAGTTAGTTTTTCGTTACGGGAAGGTTAAAATTGGGATAGTTTTTTGCTAAGGGAATCGAAAGGATAAGAATACCAAAAGACTGCTTTCATCGGAAAAACCAGTGGCGGAAACCCTGTTAATGTATTGGCCCTAGATATAGGATCAATCAGGCATTTGAATTTATCTTGCCACCATAGCCCGCATCATATCGCCGGCATTTTCGGCGTGGTCGGCGATCGATCCGATGATTTCTGTTAATCGGA
>JASFGM010000610.1:0-3113 GCA_050123755.1 Desulfobacterales bacterium | reverse complement strand
CGACTCAAAATGCTCACATACTACCGTGTATGCTGCGCTTTTGACTCGTCTTGCGCCTTGCCCTCGAACACAATCTGAGGCTTTCAAACCACTTCTACCACTTCTAATTTTTAAACCTAATATTTTTTAGCCTCCCGCCATTTTCGCTCGATTCCCCTGGCAATTGCAGATTTGGCATCGACACTCTCAATAACGTATAGCGGTTTGCTGTCGATCAGGTTGAGCGATGCGCTGGCAAGCCAGCAACGGCCATTAAAGAAAATGTAGCGATCATGAATCATGACATGGCGTCGGATTTCGACATCAGGGCAACTGACACAATAGCGCTTTAAAATTTCATCGAATCCATCGACCAGCGCATCCGACTCCCGACTGGTCAGCAGACGCAGAGGCGTCTGTACATTCTTAAGGCATTCGAAGGTGGTGTTACCAAGCTGAGTATCCACCAGGGTAACCGCGGTTTTAGCGCTGCTAAAAAATTTTATGAGCTCTGAACTGGCTTTAAATCGGTAATTTTTAGGCCCTGCGACTTTAACCGACCCCTCTTCTCTGGCCAAAAGAATTTGAAGCTTTCTGAGCTGGGGTTGCATCTGCTCGTCAAAAACATTGCTTTCCCAGGTTGTGTTCAAAATCCGATGATTGCAGCGCTGCAATAGATCCTCAAGCAGCTTCGATAACAATTTTCGATGGCTTTCATCGTTCGTTTCAACCAGTTGATTTGCAAGCTTGCCATGATTGAGATTTACGCCTAAATAGTCCACATCGACATTGAACTGGTTGCAAAGTTCCTCGAGTTCATAGTTGCCGTAGTATTCCTTGATGGCATCGCTTAGAATTTCAATAGCTTTTATGCTCATGATAAAAATGCCTCCAGATGTTATCCCGACCTAACGGGATTTTCAGACCCGACGCCGGGCCCGCCTGAACATAGTATCGGCAAACTCCAGCAAAACTTTATATTTTTTATTATAATACAGATAGTTAGAGATAAGAAACCGGGTTGAGCGCAAAGCGCTCAATCCGTTGAAAAAAACGATTTTGCGGATAGACGCTTGCCGTCGGTTGTGAATATAATGGCGCCGTTGCGATCGGTGCGCAATATCCGGCATCCTCTTTTTTGGTAAGCTTCCAATACGGTTGAATGTGGAAATCGAAATCTGTTTTTCCAGCCCGCCGAGATCACGGCGACATCCGGTTTTACTTTAGATAAAAAGGGTCGGCTGCTTGAAGATCGGCTGCCGTGATGAGGGACCAACAAGACATCGCAGGCCAAATCCGCACCGGCCAGACGGGTCAGTTCCTTTTCAGCCCTGGCCGTTATGTCCCCCGGGAAAAGAAATGAAACCCCGCCAAAGGACACTTTTGTGACCAGGGAATTGTTATTCGTGTTGCGCCATTTTTGCCCGGCCCTTTTTTTGTCCAGAAAATCGGCCGGGGGGTATAGGAATAAAAATTTCACCCCGTTAATCAGCTGCTTGCGGGGCATTTGTTTGAAAGCCGGCAGGTTTAGATGCTTTGCGGCAACGATCTTGCGAAGGCGTTTATAACCCAATGTGGTTCGGGATTCGCCGTTGGTCCATATTGTTTTTACATTAAAATGTTGGGCAATGAAGATAAGACCATTAAGGTGGTCGCTGTTGGGGTGCGAAAGGACCAGCGTATCAATGGTCCGAATTTTATGACGCCACAAAAAAGGCGCAATCACCCGCGCGCCCATATCAAAGACCGAATTATCCGAAAAACCGCCCCCATCGATCAAGGCCGTATAGCCGCCCGGCAACTCTAAAAGCGCTGCATTGCCCTGGCCGACATCAAGATAGGTGACGCGGAGCTCATCGCGCCAAAAGCGCTGATAAAGCCAATAGCCGGCATCTGCGGTAAGGGCCACAATTACCACAATGGCCACAATCGCGCTGCTTTTTTTTCGGAACCCGGCCGCCATATTCCGGATGGTTATGGTAATCGCAGAAAAAAACCAGGATAAACGCTGTCCCCTGCCCCCGCGCCGCATCCAGGTGCGGGTCGCAGCCTGATCCGGCCGGGCACTTAAAACATCATGGCGCTCAGCAGGATTCAGTTTTGCCCTTAAGGCGTTGAGCAGGACCCCGCCCAATATATAGTAGCAAACGATTTCAAAGACACTGGGTGTAATTGTTTTAAAGGCGGCAAATGGCAGATCGGCAAAAAAATTTATAACAACCAGCCCATAATCGAGCACAAAGATGCAGATTTGCACGCAGCCGTAAGCAATCTGGCTGCTGATCGGATATATAAACAGGGCCAAAAGCCCGCAGGGTATAACAAAAAAGCCCACCAGCGGCACAATGACCGCATTTGCCAGGAGTCCGATGACCGATATCTGATTAAAATAAAACATCACCAGCGGCAGGGTTCCGCAAATCGCAAAAAAGGACACCAGAAAAAACGTGAACAATTTTCGGAGCAGTTGAAAACGAAACCCGCGTTTGGTTATTACACCGCCGATCGGCAGGGCCTGCTGGGTGCGAGACAGGCCGTAAAGGATAGACAACACGGCCATAAACGAAAGTTGAAATGAGATGGAAAAAACCGAAGGCGGATAAACGATCAGGATGATAAAAGCAGCCAGGCCCAGGGTATTGACGCCATCGCGCTCGCGTTCGACCAGAAACGTCATTAGAAACGCGGTGACCATGATAACCGCCCGCTGGGTTGAGGGCGACATTCCGGAAATCAGGCCATAAATGCAAACCGGAACCAAAGAAAAAATAGCAGCTGCCTTGCGCGTCCATGCCCGCCAGAGAAACGGCTTCACAAAGCACAACAGTTTTTGAAAAAAGAAAAAAGCGACCGTGGCGACGATGCCGATATGAAGTCCTGAAATCGCGAGGATATGGCCGACGCCGGCGCGATTAAACCTGTCGCGTAACTTCGATGGGATCGCCGCACGATCACCGATAATCAGGGCTTTTAGCACCCCGGCAGAAGAACCATTGCCGGCCCGTTCGATGAGTGCTGCCAGGGCACGACGGGCGTTGTAGAGCCGTTGCGGCAGATCCTTTGAACCTTTTTTCTGGATAACCTCTAGTCGACTGCCCTTGGTGTAAGCGGTGCGCCATATGCCTTTAAAGGTC
>JASFGM010000609.1:0-3114 GCA_050123755.1 Desulfobacterales bacterium | reverse complement strand
CATAGTCTGCATTCGTGTAGATCAGGTTAAAGTAGTCAAAAACACCTCCGCGGCCGGTGGGGGCGAAGTTGTTTTTGCGCACCTTTAACGCGATTTGATCATAAAAGCGAGGTTTTTTGCCGACATTGGAGGGTGGAATGTCTTGAAGGGCTTTAGGTATCTGAAAACCATTTTGGGTAATGGCATTAAAAGCAGCGTTGGCTGGATCGGTATCAAAAATATTAAAATCGCCGAGTAAAATCACGTTGCGGCTCCAGGCCGTCGGGTCTTCGCTGCGTTCTTTGAGGAATTCAGCCAGTGCTTTAATTTCCGCCACGCGCTCAGGATATTCAGCGACGCCTTTGCCCCAGATGATGTGAACGGTAGAAAGCATAAATCGGAACCATCCGGCCTGAAACCCTACGATGGTGGGCGTACGTGCCAGCTGATTAGATGGCGCAATGATGTTGCCGTTTTTATCTTCAATCGGTGGTATGATGATTTCACCGGCGACACCGCTAAACCGGATTTTACGGCGGTCAAACAAAAAGGCCAGACGTTCCTGGTTGCCGGCGGAGCCTTGGGTTACATCGCTGACAACAAATCTCCAGGTGCGCCCCAGCAGCGCCTGCAGCTTATTGAGAGCGCCCAGGTGACCACCGACTTCCTGAATGGCAATCAAATCAAAGTGCGAGATGATCTCAGCGGTATACCAGTAGGACTCTGCTGTGCGCTTGTCATTTTTCCCGCCTTCGAATTCCTTCAAATTCCACGTGGCCAGCAGCAGGGTGTCGGTGGCATTTTTGTTCGGCACGCTGCGTTGAGGGCCGTCCGGATGATTTTGCATCGTGTTGCGGAGCGTTTCCAGACGCCCGGCTACTCTGGCGGTGTCTTTTCCCAACCCGTCAAGCTTGTAAAACAACGGCATCGGTATTCTCCAACCTAGTGTTGTTTCCCACAAAAATGTTACAAAAGTCGTCTGGCATATTTCCGTTCAGTTGAGTTCATTGAACAAAATACTTTCTATGGTTTCAGTGTTCAGGTGTCAGGTGTCGGCAAACAGATGACTGAGGGCAGAAAAGCGTCTGCCTTTTGTCCGCTATCATCAACTCTGCTGAGTCGTTCGGCCCTAAGCTAACGATCGAAGGGCTCACGGCCGATGAGCTCGTCGCAGGCTGTTTTCTGTGCGCATATCTCTGTTTTTCGCTGACACCTGACACCCGACACCTGAAAACTGAATTATTGAAAAAGAAGATTGATAAAATCAATTCGGGTTTTGTAAATTACTTGTGGTACGCAACACTAGAAGAAGCGATAAAATAAATAGATATCTATATATCAATATAAGGAGAAAACTAACACGACTATCTTGCATGTCAATCTAAAAACTGAAATAAAGGGATCGGTTCCGTTAGACTTTCAGCGATTTTCACAATTCTGAGCGACTATCGAATGGTTGCAAAAATTGAATTAAACCTTAAACTCTGATATTAATAAAAGAAGGGGGTTAATTTCCAAAGTGCAAATTTAAACTTTAATTTGGGGAAGAGAGGGTTCTTGCTGTAACCACTGGATCGGAAAACGATAGGAGTATAAGACATGCCCAAGAATAGCCAAATCAACCAACGGTTAACAAATCTCAAAGAGCGCCTAAAACAGGAAAATCCGGTCCTCTCTCAAGTGGTGGATAGTTTTCAAGAACTTGATTATATCAGCCGGCGGCTTGGATTTTTTAATAGCGAGGATTCCCATGCGACGCGCACATCCTGGTGGCCGCTGATATCCATATTGGGAATTTATTCTTCCGGCAAATCCACTTTTATCAACCATTACCTTCAATACCGCTTGCAGGCCACCGGCAACCAGGCGGTTGATGACAAGTTTACGGTTATTTCTTATACGAATGATGACGAAGTCAGGGTGCTGCCCGGCCTGGCACTGGATGCGGACCCTCGGTTTCCGTTTTACAAGATAAGTCAAGCCATCGAAGATGTGGCCGAAGGAGAAGGACAGCGGATCGATTCTTATCTCCAACTCAAAACCTGCCCCAACGAGCGCTTACGCGGCAAGATCCTTATCGATTCACCCGGCTTTGATGCCGACGCTCAGCGGACTTCCACCTTGCGAATTACCGATCACATTATCGATTTGTCTGATCTGGTTCTGGTGTTTTTTGATGCCCGCCACCCTGAATCCGGATCCATGCATGACACGCTTGAGCATCTGGTTAACCGTACCAAAGACCGGCGAGACGCAAATAAATTTTTATTTATCCTCAACCAGATCGACAACACGGCCTTTGAGGATAATACCGAGGAAGTTTTTGCATCCTGGCAGCGGGCACTGGCCCAATACGGACTGACGGCCGGGTGTTGTCACGCTATCTATGTTCCCGAAGTTGCCGTGCCCATTAAAGATGAAAGCGTTCGGGTTCGTTTCGAGAATAAGCGCGATTCAAATTTAGATCAGATTTTCAATCGTATCGAACGCGTCGGGGAGGAAAGGGCCTATCGAATCGTGGGCATGCTGGAAGAAACCGCCCAAATGCTTGAGAACGACATCATCCCCCGGATCGGGCAGTTTATTTCCCGCTGGCGGAACAAAATCATCTGGCTGGACGGGATCCTCTTAGGGGCCATCTTGGCTGCTTTTTTGGTTGCCACCATCTGGGGTGGATACTGGGACGGAACGACGCTCAAGCTATCATTTCTAGACAATTTACCGGGCGGAAATTATACCAAGCTCGGCCTTTTAGCGCTGCTGGTGCTGCTTATCGGCTATGTTCACTTCTGGATTCGCAGGGTAACGGCAAATTATGTATCGCGCAAAGTGCTAGCGGACATTAAGGACCCGGATTTGCGGGCAAGCTATGCCCGCGCCTTTAAAAAGAACAGCCGTTGGTATCGTATCTTGTGGAAGCGGAAACCGGCGGGCTGGGGTCGGCGAACTCAGCGCCGCCTGGCAAAAGTTTTGGAAAATACCAACACCTACATTCAGAAACTCAATGATATGTACACCAACCCCTCCGGTAGTGAAAGCGGCCATCCGCAGACGGGACCACTGGCTGAGGAACAAACACAAGCCCCTGACACCTCCGGCAGCCCTAACGCGGAACCCCTTGAGTCGACCGCACCC
>JASFGM010000608.1:0-3117 GCA_050123755.1 Desulfobacterales bacterium | reverse complement strand
ATCTGGTCCAAATTCAAATCAAATGCCAGATTCGGTTTTGAGAAATCAGAGGCCTTAAGCGAAAAATTTAGTGTCGATTCGTCCAAATTGAGAATTCCATCCGTTACGGCGACTTTTGATGCATCTCCTTTGAGATTTGCTTTGAGTGCCACCCGATCCAAAGCCTTCGGATCGGAAGTGGCGACGGGAAACTTCTGGTCCAACGCTGCCATTAATTTTCGGGGGGAAAATTCCTTGATTTCGACTGCCATATCGATACCCGGTTTTGAAGCGGGATTCTTTACGCTACCCTTGAGTCGCAGGGCCAGCTGTTTGAGGGCGTTGACGTCAAGGTCCAATGGAATTGTTGCTTGCTTAAAATCTTTGCCGACCGGTCCGACGGTCCCATCGACCGACAGGGGTTGATTATCCAGCATGGCCGAAAATGAAAGTTTGATCGCACGATCCAGAGAAACGTCCTGTAAGTTTAAGTTAGCCGCTGTGATTTCTTTGCGGGTATTGGTTGTGTGGTCGATCCAGAGAATCGATCCGTTCTTGATTGAAAACTCGCCAACGGTTAGGTCCTTGATCGGCAGTCCAGCTTCGGCGGCCGGTGCTTTAGAGGTTTTTGGCGTTTTTTCAGCGGGTGTCTTTGCTTGCGCAGCTTCGGGCTGGGCCCAGTTAACCTGTCCGCTTTTGTTTTTCACCAGTGTAATCTTAGGTTCGTTTAGGATAAAGCGCTTGACTTGAATATCTTTGGAGATCAGGGGCAGTAATTTTACTCTGACTTCAAATGATTTGACCGTGGCGAGCTCTTTTTCCGAAAATGCAGGCGTATTCCCTAAACGCAGGTCTGAAAAAGAAATACCGGCCCACGGGAAAAGGGATAGGCTCAGATCATCGCCAACCGAAAAAGGCCGACCGGTGGCCTCCGCTACTTTTTTCTCCAATTCTGGCTTGTAGTCGCGGATGTCAATGAACGCCGGAGCAATCAACAACACGGCGATGACAAGTACCACCAGGCTGGCACAAACAATTAGTCCCCATTTAATGGCTTTATTCATGATTTACCTCCTTTTTCAGAGGAATGCGGATTATTACTTTAGCTAACCTATTCACCATATTGTCGGGTGTCAAGAATTCCTGAGGAGGATGCGAATAAAGCGATTTTAGACAGAGCCGGTCTTGTGGCGACAATGGCAAAAAGGACTTTCTATTTCTGCTTTTTCGTTGCCAGGGCCTGTTGCAGTTTTTCTCCCAAAGAGCCTAGCGATGATGGGTCGTTTTTTGTAAATTGTTGCCAATCCTGTTCATCGCCTGATTGCCCCGGCGCTAGGGTCATTTTGCGATCTTGAGGTGAGATTTCTGCAATGACGACTGGAATGGAGCTGCCTTCTTTGAGTTTATCAATGATGCCTGATTGAGGTGACTGGCTGATCTTAGATTTTGGAAGCAGACCGGTAATACCGGGGGCAAGGGTGACAAAGTAACCAAATTTTTCCTTCCTTTCGATAACGCCTTGGATCTTTTGACCCACGTTATATTTTTGCGGCACTTCGATCCAGGGGTCCCCTTCGGCATCTCGGATACTTAAAGAGATTCGTCGATTCGAAAGATCTACTTCCTTTACCAGAACAAATACGTTTTCGCCGGGGGTTACGACTTCTTCCGGTTTCAAGATCCGTTTTTGGTAACTCATTTCACTGATGTGAACCAAACCTTCAATCCCGGGGGCAATTTCGACAAAGGCACCGAACTTCGCACAGCGCGTAACGGTTCCTTTGACTTTATCGCCGACTTTAAATCGATCGTCCATACTCAGCCACGGGTCATCGGTTACCTGTTTAATGGAAAGCGAAATTTTAAGCTCATCGGATGCGTCACGCTTCTCGATTTCAATCACCTTGACCCGCACCGGGTCGCCGACGCAGACGGCTGTTTGCGGATCCTCCACCCGGGACCAGCTGAGCTCGGAAACATGCACCAGACCGTCAACGCCAGGGTGTATTTCAACAAAAACGCCATATGGCATTAGCTTGGTGATGCGCCCATCCAGCGTGCTGTCGATCTGCAACCCGGCATAGAATTGCTTTTTAGACTTTTCCAGTTCTTGGCTCAATAGGGTGCGCCGCGAGATCACCACGTTTTTATCGCGGGCGTCAACTTGACGGATTAAAAATTCGTACGTTTGGCCTACATAATCTTCCAAATTTTCCACGAAATTGATATCGATCTGACTTGCCGGACAAAATGCCTTGCGACCCATGACTTCAACGCGCAATCCGCCCTTGCATGTTTCCAGGATCTTGCCCGCTACAGGGACTGCGTTTTCGTAAGCCTCTTTTAGCAGCGTAAAACTGCCGATGCCTGAAAGGGCTTTTGAAAGTCTGATTTCATCTTCCTTAAGTTCAACGACATATAATTCAACAACATCGCCTTCTTCGTAATTCATCTGCTTGTTTTCGTCCAGCAGTTCCGCTTGTTCAACGACCGCGTCAATTTTGCTGCCGATATCTACAAATATGGTGTCATGGCTGATGGAAATAATTTTTCCGCGAACCTTGTTGCCAATCTGTATATCGGTTGTACCGCTGGGGCTATAGGAATTCAAAAGTGTGGCAAAGTCTGTTTCCAGATTTGCACCCATTTCATCGTCTGGCATGAAATTACTCCTTAAAGAGAATTTGGACGCTTATATATGCTAGTGTCGCGTCCCGCAAGTAATTTGTAAAATACGGTCCTATTTTAGACATATCAGGTTTCAGGTTTCGGGTGTCAGGTGTCAGATAATAGATGACAGAAAACAGACACACTTTGCCCTTTTTCTTCGACTTGGCTGAGCCCTTCGGCCGTGAGCTCAGGGTCGAACGGCTCGTCGCAGGCTGTCATCTGTTTTTTGTACTCTGTATCTTACTGACACCTGAACACTGACACCATTGACATTGTGTAGTTTAAAGAACTCCTCTGAGCGAAAAATATACCATACGACTTTTATAACATATTTGCGGGTCATGGCACTATCAATACAGACCTAAATTAACAATCAAGACGGCCGGTAGCAAGGAAATTATCGAACTTGTTGCTTCAATTTGCTTAAAGTATGATATTTTTTTATTTTCGGCATGCACAGAACCTATT
>JASFGM010000607.1:0-3123 GCA_050123755.1 Desulfobacterales bacterium | reverse complement strand
TTAAAAAAAGCCATGGAGGCCCGTCATGACGTTTGAGACCGTCGGACGCGGGGATTTGTTTGCATGCCGGCGTTGCGGGGAATGCTGCAAAGGGTATGGTGGCACCTATATCACCGAAAATGAGATCGATAATATCTGCCGGTTTCTGGGCCTGGAACGCAACACGTTTGTCAAACGTTACTGCCAGATGTCAGGCGACAGACCCGTGATTGCCCAGGGGTTAGACGGTTATTGTATATTTTGGGATAAGCTGTGCATAATTCATGCGGTAAAACCGCGGATGTGCAGAAATTGGCCCTTTATTGAAAGTCTCTTGGTAGACGCCAAGAACTGGCAGGCAATGGCGGCCTCGTGTCCCGGGATGCGCGCCGGTGCCAGCGATGATCAGATACAAAAATGCGTCAGCGAATTCATTTCTAAATCCGGTTAAAATTTCCATTGATGAAAAATCAGGAAACATCCAGACAACAACTCATCAAGGACCTGATGGCGTTGCGGGAGCATACCCGACAGCTGGAGGTCCGGCAGCGGCGGGTTGAAGCAGCCTTGAAGGAAAGCCAGCAGCAGCTTCACCAGGCTCAAAAAATGGAAACCCTGGGCACCTTGGTGGCGGGTGTGGCGCATGAAATTAATAATCCGATTAACCTGATTATGTATAATTTGCCGCTGATTGAGAAAATTTGGTCTGACCTCCTGCCGGTGCTGATGGAGCAAAAAGAAAAAGTGCCGCTTCAGAAATATGGTGGTTTTACATATGATTTTTTGAAGGATAACTTACCCCAGCTGGTTGCGGATATGGATATGGCCGCCAATCGGATTGCAAAAATAGTTTCTGATCTAAAAAACTTTTCGAAACAGTCAAATGTAGCTGAAAAGTCAATGGTGCAGGTTAATCTGGCCGTAAAAAATGCCATGCGATTGGCGCAAACGACCTTAAGAAAATCAGGCGTACGGATCCAGCTTGACCTGGATGAAAATCTGCCAGTAATTCCCGGAAACCTCCAGGGCATCGAACAAATTATTATCAATATTATCATCAATGCAATTCAGGCGATTGACCATAGCGATGGCATCATCCGGGTTAACACAGGGTTTCAAAGAAAAGACGCACGCATTTACATGCAGATTGCGGATAATGGCGGCGGCATATCACCCGCAATTGCCGATAAGCTGTTTTTGCCGTTTGTCACCGATAAACAGGCACAAGGCGGAACCGGCCTGGGTCTTTCGGTAACCTATGGTCTGGTCCAGGCCCATGGTGGGGATATTTCTTTTGAAACTCAGGAAGGAAAAGGAACCACCTTTACCGTCTCGTTGCCGACGCTTTTAAAGCGCGAGGCAATTAAGATTCTGATTGTGGATGATGATCAGGCCATACGGGAGATGCTGATCGAAGCCCTAACGCTGAATCGAGATCGGCCTTACTTAATTGAGGAGGCGGCCAACGGGATCGAAGCAACCATTAAGCTGGGGACCTATCGACCGGACCTTCTGATTCTGGACATTTTTATGCCTGAAATGGATGGGCTCGAAGTTTGCCGCATTATCAAGAATGAAGTCGAGCTTTCTGACATGAAGGTGATCGTTTCAACGGGCTATCCGGATCACACCAAACTGAATGAAATGGCCAAACTGGGCTTTACCAACGTTATTTCCAAACCTTTCGATCTTATGGAATTTGTCAAGCAGGTTGAAGATATTCTGGCGGCCGGATAGAGCACAGAATTCCGCCATACCCAGCATAGCGCTAAAGCTTTACTGCGTGCCCAGCATTCCATTATTCCAGTCCCCCATTTGGACGTTTTTAGTCGCTTTTCTGATGAACGTAGATGTCTCGCTTGGGGTAGGGGATTTCAATGCCCTCGGCATCAAATGCCTCTTTGACTTTGTCGGTGATATCAGAAATCGTGTCCATCCGCCGGCGGGCGTCATGAATCCAAACCCGCAGCTGCAAATCCACCGCCGACTCTCCAAAATTTCTGACCACCACTTTGGGTGGCGGATCGTCCAGCACCCATTCGGTCGCTTTGGCCACTTTCAGGACGGCCTTTTTGGCTTTCTGCAGATCCGCATCATAGGCAATCCCGATATTGATCCGCACCCGGATATTTTCGGAAATGATGGTGTAATTGATGATATCCCGCAGCATAATTTCGTTATTGGGAATGATGATAACGATATTGTCGGTGGTTTTGATCTTAGTGGCCCGCAATCCGATGTCGATTACATCGCCCCAGGTGGCACTGCCGGCCGGCGCATTCCAGACCTCAATTCGATCGCCCACTTCAAAGGGCCGATCGATGATCAGCAAAACCCCGGCGATCAGATTCGACAGCGTATCTTTGGCTGCAAAACCGATGGCCACCCCGGCGATCCCGGCGCCGGCAATAAAAGGGACAACATTGATTCCCAGAAGATCTAACGAAATGATAATCGCTGCGATATAAATGATAAACTTTGAAAAACGGACGAGCAGATCAAAGACGATATCGTCGACTTTGCTGTCGGTTTTATGGGTTACGCGTACCTGCAAATACCGAATGGTCACCACCAGGAAATTATTGATGGGTCCGGCAAACAGGATGATAAACAGCCCATGAAATATCTTTCCCAGCAAGGGAATATTCAGCAATCCAATAATATACGACCCGGTTACGAGCACCAGGGCCAAAAAAAGGGCCTTTCGGAAAATTTTGAAAAGCTGTTCTTGAATTTCAATCAGGTTGACTTTTTGCATTCGCTTTTCAATAAAAATAAGAACCTGTCGCAGGATGAGCCAAACAATTAAAAAGCCAACAATAACCAGCGTAACCTTGAATGCCAATTTCAGATAGGGCGCCTGTATGCCTAAAGTGGTTTCAAGGTTAGCGGAAAAGGCCGTAATTTGATCCATATATCCTCGGAAATCTGCTTGGGGTTTAGGGATAAAATCCTTGTTCTTTGGGGTAAAAGTATAAAAAAGATAATCACGAAAACACGAAATAAAAAAAGCACGAAAGTGTATTTTTCTCTATTTTCGTGTTTTCATGCTTTCGTGATAAATTAATATTTTTGGATGCGCCTCGATCGGGTTAGGCTTCATCCGAAAAAAAACTGGCTTTAACGAATTGGCGGTTCAGCCGG
>JASFGM010000606.1:0-3130 GCA_050123755.1 Desulfobacterales bacterium | reverse complement strand
TTGAATACGATATGGGAGCCGGCTTCCGATTTTGATAAAGCCTGAACCACCTCTATGATGGTATTTTCTCTGTACTGGTTGAATATATCTTGCCTACCTGGCTTCATATTCCGTCCTATTAAAAGTGATGAGTAATTTTTTCACAGCATTTGGGTATAAACGGCTGTAATCGGCCAGCACTTCCGGATCAAGCTTGGATGCGTCAACATCTTCTGTCAGCAATTCTGATAGACCTTTGGTTTTCATGTATAGGGTGTCCAGCAAAGCTTTTTCCGGATCGACGATAAAAAAGTCTTCAACCTTGGTTTGCCCAAAGCGAAAAAGTTCCGGCTGAATTCTTCGGCAAATAAATTCTGTATTTTCATTTACACACCGGTAACTTTTCAATCCGATAGAAAAGATGGTTTGCGGCACTTGAACGATTATGCCCCAGTAGTTTAGCGCCGTCTCCAGCGATATGACAGAAGGTTGGTACAGGGCATTTGCAAGTGAAAAAAGAGAATATTTCCGATTGGTGAGTGTATAAAGGTCACGCTGGAGTCGAATGAGAATCCCGCGCTTTACGAGTCTTGACGCTTTCGTTCGGGCGCTTTCCCGGGTAAGGTTAAAGATGGCCTGCAGGGATAATACTGAAAAAAAGGGGCTCTGCGCACCCAACAATTTTGTGATTGTATTACTTGACATGGAAAATCATGTTTAAAAAAAATTAACAATAGTGTCTATTTTCTTATATCGTAATGAATTTCTCATGTCAAGCTGCTTTTCAGATCTAGAACAGCTGCTTATGATCTACGCTATCTTATTCTATGGTCGCCAGGGCCTCCTTGGCCTGTTTCAGGAAAGCTTCAGCCTCTATTTCTTCAAAGATTTTAATTGCTATGGAGATGCATTCCAGGGTGAGACTAAATTTGAGAGGTCCGCTTCCGCATCAGAATGAATTTTGGAGAAAAGCCATACAGAATACCGGTTTCAGCTATAATTAAATTTTTCCCTGCCAACTGTCAAGAAAAAGCGTCTTTGGAATGCCCACCGAGCTAATTGTTAATATCTCGAATAAAAAAATCGAATGTTTTATTAAAGTAGAAATGAATAAAACTGGTTTCAAAATTTTAGGTTTTGTTCGATGGATAGGCGCGATTCGTTTCTAAAGCGGGGCGTACACGTTAGTACGCGAGCATTTTGAAACCAGTTTTTATTTTTTTAGAATTTGCGTGATCTTCCCCGACAACTCCTCCATGGTAAAGGGTTTCTGCATAAAACCTTTACAGCCGCGCTCCAGGAGTTCGATTGCCTGGCCGTCCACACTGTATCCGCTTGATAGCAGGACTTTCACATCCGGATTAATTGCTTTGATTTTGTCATACACTTCCCCGCCACCCATGTCCGGCATGATGATGTCCAAAATGATCATTTTGATTTTATTCTTGTTGGCTTTAAAAATATCAACGGCTTCTTTGCCGTTTTTAGCCGCAAGCACGGTGTATCCCAACCTTTCAAGCATGTTGACACCCACGTCCAATACCAGTTCCTCATCGTCAACAATCAGCAGGGTGCCGCTGCCTTTGATTAGTCTGGCGTCTGCTTCAGCATGGTCTTCAATCCCCTTTTCAGTAGCGGGCAGAAAAATGGTGAAAGTCGTCCCATGCCCTTTTTCAGATTCCACATCAATATATCCATCATGGCTCTTCACAATGCCGTAAACAGAAGCTAACCCCAGACCGGTGCCGCGCCCCATATCTTTGGTCGAAAAGAACGGATCAAATATACGTTCCAACGTCTGATTATCCATGCCGATTCCGCTGTCGGTGATGGTGAGTTGAACGTATTTGCCGGGTTGGGGGTCATAATGGTTGCTTTTGATATTCACATGGGTCTCATTTTTTGTTTTCAAAAAAAGCCTACCGCCGCCGGGCATCGCATCGGCTGCGTTCACATAGAGGTTTAACAGCACCTGCTCGATTTGCCCCTGGTCGGCTTCTACCGGAAACAGGTCCTCATCAAATTCTCGCTGGATGGTTATTTCTTTGCGGGTGCGGCCAAAGGTTTCCGCGCTTTCATCCACGATCTGGTTTAAATCAACAGGCTTTACATTAAATTTTCCTTTGCGGGCATATCCCAGCATCTGCCGGGTGAGCAATGCGCCGCTTTTGACCTGCTTTTCAATTTTTTTCAGCGGTTCAAAAAAGAAATGGGTTCTGTCAATTTCAAAGAGCATCAAAGAGGTATTGCCCTGGATGTTCATCAAAAGGTTGTTAAAGTCATGGGCAATACCGCCGGCCAGCGTGCCCAGGGCTTCAAAGCGCTGAGCCTGCTGGAACTGGACCTCCAGCTTGCGGCGTTCTTCTTCAGCCTTTTTGCGGGCGGTAATATCGATGATAAAGCCTCGCAATCCCACGGGTTTGCCTTGTTTAAAAATGGGGGCGGAGTGAATCATCACCGGAAAAGTGGTACCGTCCTTTCGAAGGGCGGTATACTCATTGATGCGGGTGCGCTCGCCGTTTAATATTTTGGCAATATTTTGTTTGGTGCGATCGCGATCCGCCGGTATGATCATGTCAAAGCCGCTTAAGCCCTTTTTGAGATCGTTTGGTGTATAGCCGAAATAGTTATAGGCGTTACGATTTACAAAAGTCAGAGTGCCTTCTAAATTCATTTCGAAAATGGTCTCCGGCATCAATTCAGCTAATTCTCGAAATCGTTCTTCACTTTCGCGCAGCGCCGCTTCTGTCTGCTTGCGTTCATTTATTTCATCGTGGAGCTGTTCAAATGCTTCGCGGTAGCGATTTTCCGATTCTTTGAGCGTTTGCTGATTGTTGATCAGTTCGAGTTGATATTTTTTTTTGAGGCGCTCGAAAAAGAAAGAAGCCACGATGACCAGCATAAAAGCGATATAAAAACGCAATTTGAATTCTGATATGACGAGGCGTGCATGGCCGCTGATATAGAATTCGAGGACCAACAGTGCACAAAATAAAATCGATACCCAGATCAATGCCCGGGCTGCCCCCAGGGCAAAAAACACCAGCACCGCAAAAAGAAAGACCCACGGCATTCGACTCAGATTGCCCTCGACACCCACGGTGTAGGCGATAAAGAACCCGAACAGGATGAAAAGAATGTTTAAAAAATA
>JASFGM010000605.1:0-3130 GCA_050123755.1 Desulfobacterales bacterium | reverse complement strand
TTAAACCAAGGGATCGCTTTACTTGAAGAGGGTCGGTCGGATGTACTATTAAATCAAGGCATCGCTTTACTTGAAGAGGGTCAGTATGATCGAGCCATCGCAGATTTCAGCGAAGCTATCGAGATAAATCCGAGGTATGCTTCGGCCTACTACAATCGGGGACTTGCCTATTATCACAAAGGCGATTACGACAACGCCATTTCTGACTGCAGCAAGGCCATAAGGATAAACCCGGAGCTTGCTAACGCTTACAACAATCGGGGGAATGCCTATGATGGCAAAGGTCAATACGACAAAGCCATCTCGGACTACAGCAACGCCATAGAAATAAGCCCGAACTATGCGTCGGCCTACTACAATCGGGGGAGAGCCTATTTTAGTAAAGGCCAATATGACATGGCTATCTCTGACTACAACAACGCCATAGAGATAGATCCTATGTATGCTTGGGCCTATGACAATCGGGGACTTGCCTATTATCGTAAAGGCGACTACGACAACGCCATTTCTGACTGCAGCAAGGCTATAGAGATAAACCCGAAGCTTGCTAAGGCCTACAATAATCGGGGACTGGCCTATTATAACAAAGGCCTCAACGACAAGGCTTGTTCTGATTTTAAATTGGCTTGTGAATTAGGGTTTTGTGAAGGTTACGAGTTTGCAAAAAGAAAAGGTGGTTGCGGATAAACATCGAACCGTTGAAGATGTGATTTGTTAGAAGGCAGTTCCCTTGTGTAAAGAGTTTAAAATAGCGTATTACTCCCACTATCCCGTATCAGCTCACTAAAAATCTTGCGATATTCCTTTTACATCTGTAAACTTGCCTAAGATTTGTTCTTCTGTATAAAAGGGGGAAAATATGGCCAAGTTATGGTTAAATCTTTCCGCAGTGAAAAATTTTCTTTCCCTCCCGAATGACCCTTCTCAGCCGTTAACGCGATTTAACTTAATCCAGCTCAAAAACTGGATGTTGATAGGGATCTTTTTGGCCAATACAGTTGCCAAAATTCTTATGGATAATTTTTTATTCCGGGGCGGACCCTTACCATCTGAGGAGTCGCTGCAATTGGTTTCTCCTTTTGGCGATGCATTTAGAATTATTTTTTTTCTGTTAGGTACCGTGATATTTGTATTTATTTATGAGAGGCCCATTCGGCGAACCTTAAATGATATCTTTCATAATCGTACAACCTCTCCTGAAACGATTGAGACTGCCCGCCGCCGATTACTTAATGAACCTTTCTATATGATGGCCTTGAATCTCTGTCTTTGGATTTTTGCTGCTTTTTTCTTTGCATATTTATTTAAAATTTTTGGTGAACCCCGCCCGGTGGTTTTGCGCATTTTCCTTATCAGTTTGAATACCGGATTGGTCACAGCGGTGATGTGCTTTTTCCTGCTCGAACATGTCTCCCAGAAACACATCTCGCGTTTCTTTTTTACCGAAGGAGGGCTTTACAATACTTCTAAAACCATACGGATTCGGATTTTTATAAGATTCATCGCATTGCTGTTCGCCTGCAATATCATCCCACTTTTGTCTTTTATTCAATTATCCTATTTATCAGAGCCGGGATTACAGGATACCGGTGTTGTCCTACAGGAGATGCGGACTGCTATCCTTGCCAATTCCATTTTCTTCATTGTCGTTGGTCTCAGCGTAACCCAGTTTGTTATCGTTAATTTTGCCGTGCCCTTAAGAGAGATCATTCAAGCCTTAAAGGATATCCGTAGAGGCAATTTTGATCGTAAAGTCATTGTCAGATCGAATGACGAAATTGGCTACACCGGTGACGTAGTCAACGAAATGGCTAAAGGTTTAAAAGAGAGGGAGCAGATGCGCCAATCTTTATTTTTGGCAAGAGAAGTTCAGCAAAATCTACTTCCAGCTGCAAATCCACAAATCGAAGGGTTGGACATCGCGGGAAGCAGTATTTATTGTGATGAAACCGGAGGTGATTATTATGATTTTATCATCAGTGATGCCAATAAAGATGCACAAATCGGTATCGCCATCGGAGACGTATCCGGGCATGGTATTTCCTCTGCTTTGCTAATGGCCACTGTTCGCTCATCTTTGCGCCAGCGTTCATCCCTGCCGGGCAGCGTTGCAGAAATTATCTCCGGCGTAAACCGCCAACTGGTTGGCGATGTGGAGGATTCGGGTCAATTTGTGACCATGTTTTATCTGACTGTTGACCCCATAAAAAAGCATCTTCAATATGTTCGGGCCGGACATGATCCCGCTATTTTTTATGATCCGAATACGGACGCATTTGAAGAGCTGGGCGGCACGGGCATGGCTCTTGGGGTGGATAAAAATTGGAATGTCAAAGCCTATACAAAAACAGCGCTTAAGAATGGACAGATAATTTTTCTTAGCACGGACGGTATCTGGGAGGCCCGTAACCTTCAAGGGGAAATGTTTGGCAAAGAACCCATCTACGATATTATTCGAAATAATTCATCTTTGAGCGCAAATGAAATCCTCAAAGCAATGACAGAATCTTTAAAAAGTTTCCAAAAAGGCGTAAAAATTGAAGATGATATTACCATGGTGATCATTAAAATCAGCGACTAATGGATGTCTGATTGGAACTCCTCCAGGGGAAGAGACAGGGGAGAATTATCTAAGACCGGGTTTTTGGTATCCGGCATTGCGCCGTATAAATAGCGAATTTGAGCTTTATCATCTAATGGGCGCTCGAGGAGTATGCGGATCGCCTGGGGATCATGACGGTAAACTTTTGCGATGGGCACGGAAGTGCCATTGGCAATCACCTCCCAGCCGGTGATTCCTGCGGCAGGTTTAAAGTCGCTGCCGCCATGGTGTTTGATTGCGATTTCGATGGTGCGATTGTCTATTTGCTTTATGTTCGTTACCCCTGGACCCCGGTGGTATGTTTCTTTACCTAAGACATACAAAACCGTTTGCGCCACCCTGTTTCCCATCGAAATATATGCTTTTGGTGTGAGGTGCTGTCTGCCGTGATTTTTAAGATCAAGAGTTGTAGCCGCTAAATAGCAGTCGGCAACATTATTGACAACACGCCTTTGGGCATTGCGGATATCCTGGTGAGGCCCGTCTTTGCCTCCGGGCCGTTTAATCATCATAACGACCAGAAAAGGC
>JASFGM010000604.1:0-3137 GCA_050123755.1 Desulfobacterales bacterium | reverse complement strand
AGCTAGGGCAGACAATAATGCAGCTCGATGATCAGTCCATTCAACAATGTCTCAAAGAAATCAGCACCGTGGACCTGGCCCGGGCACTCAAAGGCATCGAGGGTGAAGCCAAGATAAAGGTATTTAAAAATCTTCCGAAAAGATCTGCCGCAATCTTACAGGAAACGGTTGAACACCTTGATTTGATGAGAGATTCCGAAATGAATGAGGCTCAGGAAAAGATCCTTTTGGTAATTTCCGGCCTGGAAGAGCACGGCGATATCATGGCCGCCAACTAGAACCCACCAGAGTAGTACAAAATTCAGGTGATATATCTAAGTCCAGTTGAGTTCTTCAACTGAGAAAATCAAATCTTTTCCAGCACATAGTTGCGGGTGCCCAGTTTGATTTTTTCGGCATAGTCGAGTTGAATCTCCCAATCGATTTTGGGGTAGACGGCTTTGAATTTGTCTTCACCGGGACCCGTGTTTTCCTTTAAGCAACATCCCGGCAGCGCTTTCTCCCGATTGACCAAATCTACTGCAGCCTGATCAATCGCCACCGGATCGGTTGAAGCAACCACACCGATATCTCTGACTATGGGTGCATCGTTAAACGGTGTACAATCGCAGGCCGGCGATACATCCGTAATAAAGTTAACAAACAACGAGCGGCCTTTTTTGCCTTTTAGCACCCCTGAGGTATATTCGACCATTTTTTCCATAAATAAAGGCACGGATGCATTCCACTGAATCTTAACGGCCTCATTCGGGCAGACGATAACACACTCTCCGCAACCGATACACTGATCATCATTGATCCGGGCCTTGTTTTCAACCAGCGCGATGGCTTTGGCGGGACAATGTTCAACACACTCGCCGCAGCCGACACAATCTTTTGCTTTGACTTTGGGCGCCACATCTGCATGCTGGGCCATCTTGCCTTTGCGGGATGCGCAGCCCATGCCCACGTTTTTTATGGTACCGGCAAAGCCGGAAAGTTCATGACCTTTAAAATGGGCCACCGATATCAGGGAATCCGCCTGCACGATTTCCGTTCCGATATAGGCCCTTTTAAAGTGCTTTTTATTGATGATCACTGCCGTCTCGCTTTTACCGCGCAATCCATCGGCAATAACAACCGGTGCATCCACAACCGAATAGGCAAATCCGTTTTGAATGGCAGTGACCAGATGGTGGGGCGCATCGCTGCGGTTTCCAGCGTAAAGCGTATTGGCATCGGTTAAAAATGGGACCCCGCCGATCTCCTTGATGCACTCGACAACCTTACGGATAAAGACAGGACGGATATAGGCCGTATTTCCGATCTCTCCAAAATGGAGTTTAATCGCTGTCAGACCTCCCTTTTTGACAGTTTGGTCAAGTCCGGCAATTTCCAGCAATTTTCCCAGTTTGTCGATAAAGTTCTCCTTGTATTTTGCCCTCATATCAATAAAATAGACGGTGCTTGGCATCATGTTTCTCCGCGGTTGCATTCAGCAACGTTTAGAGTTTCGGATAACAGAATCTTTCTCCAAAAAACATTTGAGATAGCTTCTAAACAAATATAAATCAAGTCAATAAACGCATAAGGCAAATAAGATAAAGGAGAAAAGCGGGTTATGGAACTTTCCAAAAAACTTGCCGCCCTGGAAAAAATATACGGGATATATGATAAATTTGCAGCCTCACTTGATTTAGCCTGCAGAAAATATTGCACCCACTGCTGCACCACAAGTGTTACCCTGACAACGGTGGAAGCATACAAGATGATTATGGATCTGGAGTCAATCCCACCTGAAGATTGGATCGAAAAAATTCGGCAGGCAGCTGCTCAAACGCACTTCAAACCTAAAATTACCACCAACCAGCTTGCCAATCTTTGTGCACAGGGTATTGAGCCTCCGGAAGAAGAAAGCAGCGAATGGAACGCGTGTCCTTTTTTAGCCGATGACCTGTGCACAATCTACACGGTCCGCCCCTTTGGTTGCCGCTGCTTATTGTCACGCCATGATTGCGGAACAGAGGGCTATGCTGATATAGATGATTATGTGCTTTCGGTCAACACGGTCTTTTTGCAAAGCATTGAACACATGGATGACCATGGATGTGCGGGAAACCTGCTGGATGTGCTGGCGGTGATCGCTTCAGAAGAAAACCGGCAGGCCTATGAAAATCAAACGCTCAAATGCTCGGCTGTCGGACTGATTGCGAATCAACCCCTAAAGATCTTAATGATCCCTCCGGAACACCGCACTAAAATGGAACCGATTCTGAAATCCCTTCAGGAAATCCGCTTTTGATTTTAATTGGCCACCGACCCACACAGACAAACACAGACGGCAAATAATTTGTTAGATCATGTACAATAGCGATAATTGTTTCACACCGCGACTTGATAATGATTAGTACGGATTTTTTCCCGCAAAGCGGGATGACACTTTTTGTTCGGCCAATGTCGGCCGAACAAAAGGTTTGTGTGGGTCTGGGTGGGTCCGCGGCGAATTAAAAAAATAAGGCAGTCTTGTCTACTTTTTAACCTGAAAGAACGACTCATCAAATTCGGGTCTGTTTTTGTAACGGCTGAAGAAAAGGCCCGGCAGCTCATCCCAGTGCTCAAACATATTCGGATCCGCATCGATGCCGGCCTGGTGGAGTGCTTTGAGCATGGATCTGGGTGAAGGCGGACAGCCTTTGACGGCAATCATTTCCCGGATGTCCGGATTGTCCTTGTGGGCCTGGTACATGCATTTACCCATCAGAATCGTCTTTTTCCTGCCGGGTGTGGGCGCCATGGATTTTCCGGTAAGAATCTCAACATCATCCCAGGCTTCACCCTTCCAGGCATAACGGATCGCCGACACCATCAGGCCGTTTACCCCGGAGCAGTAAGTACACATGGAAAGATCATATTTACGGTAAAAAACACCTTTAAGCCCCTGCTTGGCCATCGGCACCGGCAGGATGCCGTCTTTGGTTTCGCTGTATGCAAAATCGTATTCGTGATATCTACACATGCCCTCAATGTCTTCACCCAGGATTTCAATGTCGGAAAGATCATGGGATCTTTTGCGGTTATGGGCGGCATGCACCAGATGGGGGACGTTCTGCGGTTCGTGGCCGAGCAGTTTCGCACCTACCAGATCGGCCGCCAGTACA
>JASFGM010000603.1:0-3141 GCA_050123755.1 Desulfobacterales bacterium | reverse complement strand
AAGTTCGGCATAAGTGGTTGTAGAAAAAAACGTTTGAATATCGGAACGTTTTTTTGACAACCACTATAAGCTTACGAACCGCCATTCTTTTGGTGATCAAATGATAAAATAATTCGCAAACGAAAATAAAAATAAGGGCTGCCAGCAAAGCCTGCTGGAATCCGGAAAACGACCAGCCTTCGGATGACATCAATTGAAATGATTAAGGATTCATGGTTTAAAATTAAAGCTTTTTAATCGAGGGACCGGATACGGGACGTCAGGAACAGGTAGTAAAGCGTGATCACCGCCAGCAGACCCGCGCAGCCGCCTACAGCCAGCTGGACACCGACGCGATCGGCCAGGATGCTGACAAAGAAAACGCCGACCATAGTGATGCCCCAGTTCATCATATGCACGCTCATGACCCGCCCCTGATGGATATCATCGGTGTTGGACAGCAGCAGGGTGTTGCTCAATGCCAGCCTGCCGGCCAGCCCTAAACCCAGCGTGATAAAAAAGATCAGGGCCAGCAGGTAAGAGCGGGTGGCGCTGAAGGCCAGCAGGGAGACAGCCGCTAAAAGCAGGCTGAGCAGAAAGATCAGGCCGCGTTTCCGGCTGCTCATGGAAGCGACAAACAGAGAACCTGCCAGGGCACCCAGACCGGATACGCTGATCAAAAGCCCCTGGCGGGCGCTGGATTCTCCCAGAGCCAGAAGCAAGGATCCGATCAAGGGCCATGACGCGAGCCGCCCGAAGATCGACACATCCACCAGAAAAATATCCCGGGTAAAAATCGGCAACAGAAATAAGTAAGGCATGCAAAGAACGGTGGCGAAAAGTGTGAGCACCAGTATGGCCAGCACGTTCGCATTATGCCGGATATAGCGAAGCCCCTCGGTGAGCTCCTGGATGGTGGTACTTTCCCGGCGCCGGTCCGTGCCGGTACGCGGCAGCCGCACGGCGAACATAAAACCGATGGCATACAGGACGGTCATGATATAGTAAACGCCTTCGATGCCCCAGAAGGCGATGAAGAAGCCGGCAAATGCAGGGGCCGTCAGGCGGATGAAATTCATGGCCGCCGCATTGAGCGCGATGGCGTTCATCAAGGTGTTATCGCCCACCAGCTCATAAATGAGGGCCTGCCGGGCGGGCATCATCAAGGCCAGAACCAGGCCCTGGCACAGGGAGGCCACAAACAGGTGAATCCAGCCAATGGCGCCCACCGAAATGGAAACAGCGATCCCCAGCGCCACCAAAGCCGACGCGAACTGACCGGCAACCAGAATGCTCTTTTTTCTGATGCGGTCAGCCAGAACTCCGCCGAACAGGGAAACGGTCAAAATCGGCAATGCGCTGCCGAGTCCCACCGCCCCCAGCATGACGGCACTTCCGGTCAGCTCGTACATAAACCACGAACGGGCCACCATCTGCATATTCATGGCGGTCATCTGCATCAGCAGCGCGCCGAAAAAGATCCGGTAGGCAGGTAACTTCAATGCCGCAAAAGTCCCCTGCCGGTGTGGCCGATTGATCCGATCTGTTTCAGCGTGTGATGCGGCCTTCATTGCCCATCTTGAAACTTTCTTCATTTATGGTCATATTTTCCTTCCGGATTTACATAAACTCCGATTTTACGAAAAAAATAGAAAATAAGGGTCACCCATTAAAAGGCGCTAAGTCAAGAAAAATATCTCTGCTGGACAAGGAACGGTGCTTTCAAGTGAAATCAGGGGCATTTCTAAGTTGGCTTATGAAATTGACCCCTCCCGACCCTTCAGCTCTGAATCCCAATCCTCTTGACTCTAAAAGCAATCTTTTGATAAATAAGCATTCAGATCTTTACAGATACCTTCATAAAAAGGATTTAAAAGATGCCGGAAATGACTGTTAAACTGATTGAAGAGACGTTGCGAAAAGAGGTCCAGAAGATAGATAAAAGTGTCAAGGTCGTGGCGGTTGAGCAGAGCAAAAAAAAGAACCTCTATCGGGTAACCCTACTCAAAGATAGAAAGTCGGGCAGCGCAGAACTGAAAAAGGATGTAATAAAGCAGCACCTTTCCCAAGAAGGCAGGGGCAAGGAACTAAGAAGGGCGCTGGGCAAGGCGGTCAGCCATTTGAGCATAAGGTACAAGAGATAGCGCATTTCCCCATGAAAAATGGAAGGAGAGATGATGATGAAATTCATAAGGGGTCGCGTTCTCAGCGGTGAATTCATGGCCGGCGCCTGGTGCAACCTGGGTTCCTCGCTTACGGCCGAAATAGCGGCCCGCAAGGGTTATGATTGGATCCTGTTCGACCAGGAACACGGCCCCGGCGATTCGATGACCCTTTTGCACCAGATCCAGGCTGTGGAAGCCTGGCCGGCTGCGCCTTTGGTGCGAATCGCCTGGAACGAGATGCCGCGGTTCAAACGGGCCCTCGATTTAGGCGCTTGCGGTATTATCGTACCCTATGTCCAAACCCGTGAGGAGGCCGAATACGCAGCGGCGTCCATGCGTTACACCCCGGAAGGTCTGCGGGGTGTGGCCAGCAGCCCCAGAGCTACCGGTTTTGCTGGAGATTTCGAGGAATACTACGCTGCCGCCAACGACAACCTGCTCACCGTCGTCCAGATTGAAACCGGCAAGACGCTGGATAACCTCAATGACATCGCTGCTGTAAAGGGCGTCGACGTGCTTTTTGTTGGCCCGCTTGACTTGAGCACAAGCTTGAACACACCCAATCAATTTGAGGACGAACGATTTATCGAGGCGCTCAAAGCGGTCGGCCGCACGGCAAAAGAAAAGGGCAAGGCCGCCGGAATCCTTTTGCCCAAAGCGGATTGGCTGGATCTGGTAACAGACTTTGGCTTTTCCTTTGTCGCCATCGGTGCTGACGGCGGCATGGTATCGAGCGGGTTCGCCAAATCTCTGGAGGCTCTTTCTGCGAAAAAAAAGATTTGATTGTTGCCATCGGGAATTTAACTGACTAGATAAAATTCGAAGCATACTCCGGATACAAGCATATAATCAATAAGACGCTTCTTCATTCAATTTAGGGGTGTTTATTTTTTCGAAGCAGAGAACATTTGTTAAATTTAAATTCAATTTTCAAATAAATTCAATAACCTACCTGACAAATTTCTATTGACTTTTTTTCTTGCCCTGATTAGAAATA
>JASFGM010000602.1:0-3143 GCA_050123755.1 Desulfobacterales bacterium | reverse complement strand
CAATGAAGAAGGCTCCCGCTTCGCGCCTGCCATGGTGGCTTCCGGTGTATGGGCCGGAGCACTCGAGCGCGACTGGGTCTATGACCGCACCGACATCAACGCCAAACGCTTTGAAGATGAACTGATCCGCATTGGATACAAAGGAACCGTGCCGGCTAAAAAGTGGCCGGTGCACTGTTATTACGAGTATCATATCGAACAGGGGCCCATGCTGGAGCGCGAAGGCAAAAAAATCGGTGCACCCAAAGGGATCTTATGCCTGCACTGGTATGATGTGTATCTCGAAGGAGAGGCCAATCAAGTGGGACCGACTCCCATGGAAGGCCGGCATGATGCACTCTGCGCTGCCGCCGAGATGATTTTGAAAGTCAATGCGCTTCCGGATCGCATGGGGGGGAATATGGTGGCCACCGTGGGCGAAATTCAAAATTATCCGAACTCCAGAAATATTATTCCGGATAAAGTTCACTTTACGGTAGATATCCGCTCCTGGGATGATGACCATGCCATAAAGGCCTGGGAACTCGTCCGTAAAGACTTTGAAGATATTGCGGCGCAAAGAGGCTGCCCGATAAAAATCGAAGAAACCTGGCGGGTTGAGCATTCGCCCTTCGACGAAAAGCTGGTAAAGCGCATCCTGGACGTTGCCGGTGATCTGGGTTATTCCAACCTGCACATGGTCAGCGGGGCCGGTCATGATGCCAGTTATATGAATCAGGTCTGTCCAACAGCGATGATATTTGTGCCCAGCATTGGCGGCCGCAGCCATGTGGAAGTCGAAAACACCAAATGGGAAGACTGTGAAGCCGGCGCTAATGTTCTGCTGCACGCAATCCTGCAGTCCGCCAACGAAAAGTAGAACCCGTATCAAAAAAGCGTCTAAGTGCCCAGGGCTGCGTTGCCCCGCGAATTGAAATACTCACGTACTCCGTGTACGCTCCGTTATCAATTCACGGGACGCCTTGCCCTGAACACCGATCCACATTTTTGATACGGGTTCTCGTTAATAACCGGCCAACGGGAAACGGGCTCAGCCGGCCAACCCAATTAGAAATTTTCGAAAGGCTCTCTTTTAATAAACCGCCCTCTACCCGCCTCACCGACAAACTCCATCTGATCGCCGTTCCATTGCGACACTTTTTTGCCGCGTGAATAGACCGCGCTGGGCATACCGGTGACCTCAAACCCCTCATAGGGGGTATAGTCAACATTCATATGGAGTTTGCTCTGGGTGACGGTAAATTTCTGATCCGGGTTAAAGACCACGATATCGGCATCTTTGCCGACGGCGATTTCACCTTTGTCTTTGAGACCGAACATGCGGGCCGTACCGGATGAAAGCACATCCACCATCTTCTCAAGGGTGATCCGCCCTTTGGCCACACCTTCGGAATGAAGCATGATTAACAGCGTTTCGATTCCCGGAGCACCATTGGGAATTTTCTTGTAATCGTCTTTGCCGTTCATATCCTTTTTGCCCTTAAAGTCAAAGGGACAGTGGTCGGTGGCCACGACCTGCAAATCCCCACCGCGTAAACCTTCCCACAGGGCCGCGTTGCTTTCTTTGGTCCTCAGCGGCGGTGACATGACATACTTGGCGCCGTTCCAATCCGGCTCCTTGTAACGTTCTTCATCCAGCAAGAGATACTGCGGGCAGGTCTCGGCGTAGATATCAACGCCCCGGTCACGTGCCGCTTTAACAATCCAGAGGCCCTCTTTTGATGATAAATGCACAATGTAAATTCGCGATCCGGCCATTTCCACCATTTTAGACGCCCGGTAGATGGCTTCTTCCTCAGCCAGATTCGGGCGACTGACCGCATGGTAATAAGGCTCCAGTTTGCCTTCTTTCTCCAGCACCGCGTTCATGTGATCAATAACGTGAACATTTTCAGCATGCACCTGCACCAGACCGCCATGTTGTTTGGTCTCTTCCAGGAGCTTGATCATGGTGGCATCATCCACCCGGAAGTCATAGACCATAAAGATCTTAAAGCTAGGCGTGCCGTAGTCCAGACAGGCCTTTTTAACTTCCTCGATGACTTCCGGCCGGGGATCCATTACGGCCGGATGCAGAGAATAATCCACCACAACTTTTCCTTCCGCCAGCGCCTTTTTGCGTTCCAGGGCTTGGAGCAGGGTTTCGCCCTTTTGCTGCAGGTCAAAATCCACCACACAGGTCACACCGCCGCAGGCTGCTGCTATGGTGCCGGTTTCATAATCGTCCTGGGCATAGGTTCCCATAAACGGCATGCAGAGGTGGGTGTGCGGGTCGATGGCGCCGGGAAGAACATAAAGTCCCTTGGCATCAACGACTTCATCTGCGGGGTTGTCCAAATCTGTCCCGATCGTTTTAATTTTGTCGCCATCTGCAAAAACGTCGGCGACATAACGACCGGTGGCGTTAACTATGGTACCTCCTTTAAATAACACACTCATCTGGGCCCTCCTTTGTAAATGGCTCTAGTTTAATGTCCTTCTCCATACTTTTATCCATAACCGCAGTTTCCTGACGCGTCCACTCCTGCGGCATTTCCTTGTAGGAAATCAAATCCGGAACCGGACATACGAATTTGCACAGCATACAGCTTAAGCATTTGTCTTCGATCAAATTCGGCCGGCGACTCTCGGCATCCCATTCAATGGCCTGCCCGGCAGCATCCTGACAGACAATATAGCACTGCCCGCAGCCGATGCACTTATCCAGATCATACTGGGTAATCCCCTGACGCTCTAAGTCAAAGGTTTCGGTTTCGTGCAGGTTCGGCAGGGCTTTTCCCACTAAATCCGAAACCGACTTGATTCCGCGTTCAGCCATGAAATCGGAAAGACCTTCGATCATGTCTTCAACGATCCGATATCCGTAATGCATGATTCCAGTGGTCACCTGAATCGTTGAGGCCCCCAGCAGGATGTATTCGAGTGTATCTATCCAGGTTTCGATGCCGCCGATTCCGGAAAGTGGTAAATTCAGCTGGTCATTCTGGGCCATGGAGGCGATGAAATTCAGCCCGATGGGCCGCACAGCCGGTCCTGAGGTTCCGCTGATGGCCCCTTTTCCGAAAACATTGGGTGTGGGAACAAAATCATCCAGACCCACGGAAGAAATGCCGCGTACGGTATTGATGGCGGAGATGGCGTCT
>JASFGM010000601.1:0-3149 GCA_050123755.1 Desulfobacterales bacterium | reverse complement strand
CGGGTCGAAGGATTCAGTGTACCCAAACTGGAAGAAAGACTTACCGACCTTATCGAACAGGATATTTTTAAGCCGGATATGATGATCGTTGATGGTATCCCCTTTGATGATTCCGTCAGCCACGACATTGGCAAATTGAAACACCTGGTCAATAAGCACCCGATGCACGTGTGGTTCACCATCCGAACGCACCGCCATGAAGACCCGGATCCCAACGGAACCCCTTTACAACTCATTCCCGTGGCCGATTTGTTTGAAGTGGCCATCCATCTGGTGCCGGTCGGCAAACAGATTCAAATAAAAGCCTTGAAGGGTGCGGGACCATACGGGGATCAGCCGGATTTAATGATGGATCCGGCCACCATGTTGATTACGGATCAAACCTAAGAAACGCCTTATCAGCAAACCTAAAATATAAAAAGCTTGCAAGTTTGAAAACCCTTGCAAGCTTTTTTTTAATTCTGGAGGCGGCAGTCGGAGTCGAACCGACGAATTGCGGTTTTGCAGACCGCTGCCTTACCACTTGGCTATGCCGCCAGAAGAATGGAGCGGGAAACGGGATTTGAACCCGCGACTTCGACCTTGGCAAGGTCGCACTCTACCACTGAGTTATTCCCGCTCGTATAAACTTTACCTTTTAGCCAGATAACAGTTTTTTGTCAATAAAAAAGCTCAGTTTCGAAAAAGTGTTCGGGACTTTATGAAATAATCTGCTCCGGACCAGATGGTGAACACCAGAGCGCCCCACAAAAATAATGTGCCGATGACCTGCACGTTGAGGCCCCAAAATGGATAATGGATCATTAAGGGTATAATGGCGGCAATCTGAAAACCCGTTTTGTATTTTCCGAGGTTGGATGCCGATATGTCTTGACCTTTTTCGGCGATGATATTCCTTAACCCGGTCACGGCGAGTTCACGACCGATAATAATGCATACGATCCAGGCCGGAATCCACCCCAACGAGGTCAGCATGATAAAGGCCGAAGATACTAAAAGCTTATCGGCGATCGGGTCCATGACCTTTCCGAGGGTGGATACCAGGCCTCTTTTTCGGGCGTAAAACCCATCCAGATAATCCGTAATTGCCGCAGCACTGAATAAAAGCGCCGCAATAAAGGTACAAATTTTGGTCGGAAACAGCAGAAGAATAACAATGATCGGCACTGTTGCAATGCGAAACAGTGTCAGTTTGTTGGGACCATTAATTAGATTTTGGAGGGTTTCCATTGAATTTTTAGCTTGATTTACTTTTTTGGGCGTTGACGGGCAATATATTTATCCCTGCATTCTTTGCTGCAAAAATATAGATCTTTCGCGTTAAGATTCAAATGCACGGCATTTCTTTTGGGGAAATAGGCTTCACAATAGGGATCTTTAATCATGACATCGTCGATCTGACCGGCTTCTTTTCCAGAAACTGTTTTTTTTGTCACGTCCGGAAACATCCAGGATCTTAAGGATCTGTATAATAAATACCCCACAACAAAAAGGATTAAAAATTTGAGCATTTATATTCGAACACCTTTTGTTTATCATCCCCCAGACACTTCAGCAGGAATTGCATCTCATTTTTCAACACCGGATGGATTATAGATGGATCTATATCACAGATCGGCTTTAACACAAAACGTCTTTTATGCATCCGGGGATGCGGCACCACCAGGCGTTCTGAATCGATGATGCGATCATCATATAAGATGATATCCATATCAAGTATCCGGGGACCAAACCGTATGGAATCTTTAATGCGCCCGGCAGCGCGCTGGATGAATTCGATTTGGTCCAGCAATTGGTAGGGGTTATGAGAGGTCTCCAGCTTGACCATCGTGTTGATAAACCAGTCCTGATCTTCATAATCCACCGGTTCGGTTGCATAAATGCACGACTGGGCAAGAACTCGAGAAGTGCCGCTTTCGGTAAGTGCTTTGATGCCCCGTTGACAATTCTCCAGTTTGTCTCCGATGTTGGATCCAACCGAGATGTAAGCTATGTGAAGATCTAACATTAGATAGAGTTGTTCTAGAAGTAACCAGTCCGATTGTAAGCTTCATTACGGATTAATAACGACCCAATTCCCAGCCCTTATTTCCAGGCGTCCGGCTGGAGTTCACCGCTATAAATAATACGGGCATCGCCTTCCATATAAATCTCGCTAAATTGGCCATCTGTTTCTCTAAAATGGATGGTCAAGTACGCCCCGCTTCGGGTTTGCACATCTATCGGTGAATTCATATCCAACTGGCAAGCCGATATTATGGCACTGGCAATGGCTCCCGTTCCACAGGCCAACGTTTCGTCTTCAACTCCTCTTTCGTAAGTTCGCACGATGATCTCATCGGGTTTGCTGCGATATACGAAATTGGCATTGGTGCCGGCCGGGGCAAAATCTTGGTGGAACCGGATTTCCTTTCCCAATGCGACCACATCAATATTATCAATTTGCTCCACCATGACGACAACATGAGGCACGCCGGTGTTTATACTGCTAATCGTCAAGGAACGATTAGATAAGGCTAGCGGGTATGCCAGTTTAAGACCTGAAGCAGCAGGCATCTTAACCTTTACCCGATCTTTGCTGATTTGGGCATGAATCACCCCGGCTTCGGTTTCAAAGGATAAGGTTGTTCCGGCAATTCCGTTCATATGGGCAAAACGCGCGGCGCATCTGGCACCGTTGCCGCACATTTCGGCTTTGCTGCCGTCGGCGTTAAAGAACCGCCAGCGAAAATCACATTTTTCAGAGGATTCAATTAAAATGAGGCCGTCAGCTCCGGCTGACATTTTCCGGCGGCAAACGCTGCGAATGAAGTCGGCTAAATTTGTGTTTTCAACAATCTGTCGGCGATTGTCGATAATAATAAAATCATTCCCGGCCCCGCTCATCTTGTAGAATGGTATCGGATCCATTTTTTCCTTTTTAGTACTTTAATTGTTATTTTTTTGTATTTTATGGCAAAACATTTTCGCCACCAAGACACTAAAACACAAAGATAAATTTTAGCAAACAGTTTTACTTTGTGTCTTTATGCCTTTGTGGCCATTTTTCCGGTTTATCCGGGTTAGGTAATCATCATTCCTTCATAAAGGAAGGTATGGTCTCCCCTCTGGTAAGATCCTGGTAGTTTTCTCTTTTCTTCACAACCTTA
>JASFGM010000600.1:0-3151 GCA_050123755.1 Desulfobacterales bacterium | reverse complement strand
AATTGCTGTTTTTTTGGATCGTTTTTGTGGGCTTCATAGAGCTGATACGGTCCTTGATTCCGGCCTGGCCGGCCAGCCGATCCAGGAACGAATAAAGCGTAAACCCCTTTTCTCTTTTGCTAAGGCGAATTTTTGACAGCTGCAGGTTTTCCTGCATGGCTGCATGTTCCGCTTGAAGGCGTCGCATTTCTTCAAGCTCTCCCTTTTTGGTCTGCAGGCTTCGTTGCATCTGCTTTCTGCTTTCAAAAAAGGGTGTGACCACAAAGTGGACCAGGATCAGCAATCCCACAAGACAGCCGGCAGCGTATATAATATATTTTTCGCGCCGGTTGAGCTTTTTAAGATTCAAGTATTTTTTGATAAATTCCATCGTAAGTAATTTCACCAGCTTCTTATAATGCCGCCTTTAACATAAAACGAACTTCATTTCCCGAGCGATCAATGTTGGCTGAGCTGATGGTCACTTTTTTAAAATACGGGATTTGTTCCAGGCGGCTTTTAATGTCGTCCACATAATTAAAGGCGTCGGTGGTACCGGAGATTGTCACATTGCCCGGCTGAATGACCAATCGGGTGAGATCCACCTTGATGTTCTCTGGAATTTTTTCGCTGATACTGTTTAAAATATCAATGCTGCGTATGTGAGGACCAGCTTCGGCCTGAAAGGCCGCAGTTTTCTTGATTTCCCGCATCTTGGCTTGCATCTCCGCATAGGGATAACGGACCGTTTTCACTTCCGGAAAAGTCGCCTTAAAGATCTGAGTCATCTGGCGTTCGACCCCGCGGACCTGTTTGTTTACGGTATAGGTCTGCATCAGTACATTAAAAAATATCAACGCCAGTACGGCTGCTGCCAGTATGCCGGTTTTTATCAGAGGGGATTTGTGTTTGGATAAAAATTTCTGGGCTGCAAACTGGCCTTTGTGAAAATTGAGCGCCTCGAAGCCCTCGACCTCCATCAGCGCCAACGCCAGCGCATTGTCCATTTGTGCCGGGATCCAGGGGTTCCCCGTGTCGCTTTCCACCGGGATGCCCAGACGGTCGGCCATCGCGGCCGCCTTAACCGGTATATCCAGCGCCTTGCTGATATCTGCGGCCATATTGGCCTCATCCAGCCCGATTCCACTTGCCACCACCTCAAGGGGCTGAAGATTCAATTCTGAGGATTCCTGAAAGGCTGACAGCGTTTGCTGGATTTGGGCACTAAGCATTTTTGCCTTAGAAGGGCCGGCAGACGGCAATGGAAACGATCGTATGAGCTGCAAACCATCGCCCGCGAGCATAAAAAGGGTGCCGGAGGCCTCGTCAATATCGATAAATAGCTGGTCTTCCTCCAGATCTGCCTGATGGGCCAGACACAGGGCGGTGGGTAAACCGCTGAGCGTAAGCTTTTCGGGATTGACTTCAATCGATGCCAGGGCTTCAATGTACGGCGTCAGTCGGTTTTTTTCAATCGCCGCGGCAATGAGTTCGGTCTGCTCACCGTCAGGGGAGCCATTTAAGGGCTGAAAATCCACGACCAGGTCGTCGACCGCATAGGGCAGTGTCGGCTCAAGCTCAAATGGAAGAACCATTCTGATTTTTTTAGAATTGTTGAAGGGGACTTGAAGATTGCGGAAGGTAAAAAGATCGGCAGGAATGGAAACGACACAGTCACTGCCGGCTAAATCCATTTTTTCCGTGAGGGTTTCCAAGGCGGCCGCCAGTCCTTTTTCAGGGTCGTCGGGATCGGAAAAGGGCAGGTGAATATAATCATCCACCCGGTATTCCCGCAGGCTGCTGTTTAAAATCACCGCGCTTAGGAAGTGATTTCGGATATCAATGCCGAGTACTTTTCTGCTCATTGGGTATTTATTTCTTAAATAACTTTATTCGATATGATATTGAATAATTTCTATCACGAAAGCACGAAAATTCGAAGACACCAAATTGATTGTTTTTTTATGCCGAATCGCGTTGGCTCTGATTCTCACGACGCAGCTTGATAGCTTAAAATTTTGCAGAACCATTTGCCGGTTTGCGTATTTTTTAACCGTTGGACCACTGCTGTTGTGGTCAGCACGGAATCGTTCACTTTTGCCACTGACATAATTCTGAATATGTCACTTGCGGTGGTGATCAGATTTGTATCCAGATTGATCCCGCCAGTGCCTGCGATGTTTTTATACCAGGTTGTGTCCGATAAGTCAGGGCCATCTTTACTCGTGGCGGCTTCCTGGCGCAAATCGAAAAAGGCCTGGGCCATGTCCACGTTTTCAGAGGGCAGCATGGCGACCAGCACCGGAAGTTCGGCGGTGTTGACGTTAATTTTTCCGGAAAAGCTAAACGAAGTACCGGCTCCCGGTGTCAGGCCGTAAACGCTTAAAAAGCCCGCTATTCCAGGCTTATCGGTGCTGCCGTAAAATAATTCCGGCGTAATCCCCTTGATCAGCAATAAATCATTGATGTCGGATATCGGACCGTTGCGAGAGCTATAAGATGGACTTAAATCCTGATAATAATTGGATTCGGCACCGCTTAATCCGGTAATGGCCTCATCGTCGCCGGAATCGAGCCAGTCTTTCAGTGAATTGATAATCGCCGGCGGCTGGCTATCCTCAGGTGTTTCAATAGTGTCATCTTTGAAATAGTTTAAATAGCGCTCCAGAAGCAGGCGCTGGGGCTCGTTGAAATTCCGGCTATCGGGAAATTTTACCAGGGCATTTATCTGAATTCGGCCCATTTCATCGGCAATGCTGACCGAAAGTGTTCCGTCATCAAAAGGAATTTCGTTTAACAGTTCATTGATTTTATCTGAATTTGCCCAGTCTTCCTGGAAAGAATCGATATTTGACTCCGCCCGATCTTTTGCCAGCAGCGCCATGGCCGCATGAATGCCGGAAGATGCCATGTGCGAGAGGGTCAGGCGATCCCTGGTAACGGCTGTCGACAGAACTGCAAAACGTGCCCGGCGATTGTATTCCAGAGCCAGGGCCACAAGGATGGTCGTCACCGAAATCGTCAACAAAAGGGCGATGCCCCGACTGTTGCGAATCGTTTTTGCCATTCTTAACATGCTTACTCGGTTTTCTCCCGCAATAGCGGCAACAATACCCGGGTCTCAAAGGTTTGGGTGGCGGATTTGTTTGCCAATTCCAGTCGAATTGCAATG
>JASFGM010000599.1:0-3156 GCA_050123755.1 Desulfobacterales bacterium | reverse complement strand
CGGGCCTCTTGATAGGGGTTTTTGGGCTGGGCGCATTTTGGATCCCGCTTTTGCTGCTTTTGACCAGCATCCATTTTTTTGGGGATCACCCGACGCAAGCTAAGATTTCAACGCTGATCGGCGGTATTTTACTGGTGGTGACCACCGGCAGTCTTCTGGCGATGCGTCAAAATGCTTATGTCCTGTTCGGCAGCCAATTTTCAGCCGGCGGTCTGGTCGGCATTCCGCTTAAATCATTTCTGATAAAATACACCAATTTTACCGGCGCGCTAATCATATTGATTCTGATATGGATCATCGGCTTCATACTGGCAACCGGTTTTTCTCTGATCGCCTTTTCCTTGCGATGCTGGGATTGGATTTCAGCTATAGGCGACCAGGTGATGACCGTATATCTCAAGTGGAAAGAACGCCGCGAACGATCAAAGAAATTCGCTAAAATTGACCGCGATACCACCCGCAAGAAGGCCAAGAAAATAAAAATAAAAGCATCGACGGCCAAACCCATCAAACCTGTTGCGGCCCCCAAACAGGAAGAATTTAAGTTTATGAAGACCGGCAAAGGCTTCCAGCTGCCGTCGATTAATTTTCTGGAAGAGCCGGAATTTCGGATCGGATCGGCGGATGATGAAAATTTGCGGATGCAGTCCCAGCTGCTTGAAAAGAAACTGGAGGATTTCGGTGTTCAGGGGAGGGTGGTTGAAGTCGCCCCCGGGCCGGTGATTACCACCTTTGAATATGAGCCGGCCCCCGGCGTGAAGATCAATAAAATTGTCACCCTGACAGATGATCTGGCACTGGCCATGCGCGCGATCAGTATCCGGATTGTGGCCCCGATTCCGGGCAAAGCCGTCATTGGAATTGAGGTTCCCAACACCAATCGTCAGGTGGTCAGATTCAAAGAGGTCATCGCATCCAGTGCCTTTGAAAAGTCAAAATCGAAGCTGAGCCTGTGCCTGGGCAAGGATATTGTCGGCAATCCGGTGGTTGCGGAATTGGAAAAAATGCCCCATCTGTTGATTGCCGGAGCCACCGGTACCGGTAAAAGCGTAGCCTTAAATGCAATGATTTGCAGCCTGCTGTACAAATCCAAGCCGGATGAAGTCAAAATTATTATGGTCGATCCCAAACGCATTGAGCTTTCGAGCTACGATGGGATCCCCCATTTGATCACCCCGGTGGTCACCAATCCAAAGAAAGCCACCAATGCACTTTTCTGGGCGGTGCGCGAAATGGAAAGACGCTACGAGCTGTTATCTGAGATCGGCGCCCGCAATATCAAACAATATAACAACAAGGTGGCCAAGGCCCAAAAGCCGGTTGATAAAGAACCGCTTGAAAAGCTGCCCTATATCGTGATTGTCATTGATGAGCTGGCCGACCTGATGATGGTTGGATCCCGGGACGTTGAGGTGGCTTTAACCCGGCTGGCCCAGATGGCAAGAGCTGCCGGCATCCATCTGATTTTGGCCACCCAGCGGCCGTCCGTGGATGTACTGACCGGCATCATAAAAGCCAATTTCCCGACCCGTCTGACATTTCAGGTCTCTTCCAGAACCGATTCTCGAACGATTATCGATACCGTTGGTGCGGAAAATCTGCTCGGCAGCGGAGACATGTTGTTTTTGCCGCCCGGCACCGCTAAATTACAGCGTATTCACGGCGCCTATATTTCAGAAACCGAACTCAGCCAGATCAATGCATTCTTAAGACACCAGGAAAAGCCGGACTATGATGAAGAAGTTGTCGAAGTTACCGCGATCGAAGCGGCCGAATCCGACGATGATGACTACGATGAACGCTATGATGATGCGGTGGCCCTCATCACCAAGACCGGGCAAGCTTCTATTTCCATGATTCAGCGCCATTTGCGAATCGGGTATAATCGAGCGGCCCGGATTATCGAAAAGATGGAAAAAGAGGGTATCGTCGGCCCTTCAGACGGCGCTAAGCCCCGAGACGTTCTCGTCACCAGTTATGATCGCCGGTCGCAGGAGTGACGGCCACCGGTCTCAAATAGGTTTCGGGTTTCAGGCAATTGGCTCAAAGCTGAAGGCTCAAGGCTGAAAGGCTGGGAAGCCAATAGGCTTGAAGCTTTAGAGCCATCGAGCTTTCCAGCTTCCCAGCCTTATAGCTTCCTTGCCCATCAACCTTTGAGCTTTCAGCTTTGAGTTATTTAGTTGACACCTGAACACTGGTGACACCTGACACCCGACACCTGAAACCTATTTGAAGCAAGTGACCGGAGGCTGGAGGATGACGATGGATATCGACCCGGAGCTAATAGCAGCAACCAGAGGCTTTTTAGACGAAGCGGAAGGCCGCTGTCTTTACGAGATTGCGTGTAAGGCCAGCCGATTGGGACCCTGTCTGGAGATCGGCGGCTACTGCGGCAAATCAACGATCTATATCGGTGCTGCCTGCCAAACCAGCAACGGCATCCTGTTTTCCATCGACCATCATCGCGGGTCTGAAGAACAACAACCCGGACAGGCCTATTTTGACCCCGGGCTTTTTGATCCTAAAACGGGCCGGCTGGATACCTTTCAAGAATTTCGCAAGACCCTTGAAAAAGCCGGCATTGAAGATACGGTGGTAGCGATGGTCTGCCGCTCGGATGTGGCCGCGCGTCTCTGGGCCACGCCCCTGAGCATGGTTTTTATCGATGGGGGTCATACGGCTGAAGCGGCGCTGACCGACTATGCGTGCTGGGCCCGGCACATTTTACCGGGGGGATATCTTCTGATCCATGATATCTTCACAGATCCTGCCGAAGGGGGCCAGGCACCCCACCAAATTTATAATCTGGCGCGTTCTTCCGGACAATTTGATCCCCTGCCTATGATAAAGACCCTGGGCGTCCTTCAAAAAAAATAAATATAATTTATTTTTTTTCTTTCCGAAAATAAACCACCAGACTTTTCCCCAGAATCGGATTCATCAATCTATCCATCCATCGGATAAGTTTCGGTTTTTTCATGATGTCCCAGGACAAAAAGCGATGGTAAAGGTTGACCAATGCGGCGTTTTCGCGATCGGTTCCCAGCAAACATTTTAGCCACCAATAAGGTGTGTGCCAGCTGTGCGCATAATGAAGCGCCCAGCGTTTAACGCCACAATTTTCCAGCAAAGCAATGAGCTTCTTTTTTCTGTATA
>JASFGM010000598.1:0-3158 GCA_050123755.1 Desulfobacterales bacterium | reverse complement strand
GGAGTATTGGAGCGTTGAAATTGAAGCGTTTCGAGTTTCGCGTTCCGGGTTGCGGGTTAAAATATTGCAAACCAGACGCTGCGGTGCATAACTCGCAACTCGTAACCCGTAACTCGTAACAAAAGAACGAATCCAGCCCTCCATTACTATCGATATATTGACATTATTAGTAATGTGATTATTTTATTTTAAAATATAATCGGCTTTTAAGGGAGGACGAATGCGTTTCGACAAATTTACAATAAAATCTCAGGAACTTATACAAAGTGCCCAATCGATGGCCTTGCAGCACAATAACCAGCAGATTGAACCCGAACACCTGCTGGCCGCCATGCTTGCTGAAAGCGAAGGTATCGCCGGCGCTATGCTTCGCAAATTGGGTGCGGCACCGCATGAGATCGCCCGGCAGGTAACCGCTTCAATTGACAGGCTTCCCGGCGTTAGTGGTGCCGGAACGGGCGAGGCCTATATCTCGTCCAGGACCAAGAGGGTACTGGAGCAGGCATTTTCCGAAGCCACCAATATGAAGGATGAATATGTCAGTATCGAGCACATCCTGTTAGCCATATCCGATGAAAAAAGCGGTGAAGCCGCCAAGATTCTCGCCGCTGCCGGGGTAACCCGTGACGCGATTTTAAAAGTACTTCGCGAAATCCGGGGCAACCAGCGCATCACCGACCCCAACCCTGAAGAAAAATATCAGGCTTTGGAAAAATTCAGCCGCGATCTGACAGATCTGGCGCGGCTGGGCAAATTGGATCCCGTCATCGGCCGGGATGAAGAAATTCGCCGCATTGTTCAGGTCCTTTCCCGGCGCACAAAGAATAATCCGGTTCTAATCGGAGAGCCGGGTGTCGGCAAAACCGCCATCGTCGAAGGGTTGGCACAGCGAATTGTGGAAGGTGATGTTTCCGAAACTTTGAAAAACCGCCGGCTGGTCGCCCTTGATATGGGGGCGCTGATTGCCGGTGCCAAATACCGGGGCGAATTTGAAGACCGCCTCAAAGCGGTCTTAAAAGAGGTTGAAGCCGCAGAAGGTGAGATTGTCCTTTTTATCGATGAACTTCACACGGTGGTGGGGGCCGGCGCTGCAGAAGGCGCGGTCGATGCCTCCAACATGCTCAAGCCCGCGCTGGCCAGAGGCACCCTGCGGTGTGTGGGGGCAACGACCCTCAACGAATATCGCAAATACATTGAAAAGGATGCCGCCCTGGAGCGCCGGTTTCAGCCGGTACGGGTGGGAGAGCCCAGCGTGGAAGACACCATATCGATTTTGCGGGGTTTGAAAGAAAAATACGAAATCCATCACGGCGTTCGCATCAAAGATTCGGCCATTGTCGCTGCCGCCACCCTTTCCCATCGCTATATTAGCGATCGCTTTCTGCCGGATAAAGCCATTGATTTAATTGATGAATGCGCTTCCAAACTCAGAATTGAAATTGACAGCATGCCGGCTGAAATTGATGAAATTCAACGCAAAATCACCCAGTCCGAGATCGAACGCCAGGCCCTGAAGAAAGAAACAGACCCGGTTTCCAAGGAACGCCTCAAAAAACTGGAAGCCGAGCTGGCCGAATTCAATGAGGAGCTGACGCGCATGAAAGGCCACTGGCAAAATGAAAAAAACCTGATCCAGACGATCCGTAAAATCAAAGAAGATCAGGAGCAGTTGAGCACCGAGGCCCAGCTGGCGGAAAGAGAAGGCAACCTGGCCCGGGTGGCGGAGATCCGATACGGCAAAGCGCTGGAGCTTGAAAAACAGCTGGAGGAGGCCAACCAAAAACTATCGGAGCTTCAGCAGGCCAGCAAGATGCTCAAAGAAGAAGTTGATGATGAGGATGTGGCCGAAGTCGTTTCGCGCTGGACCGGGATACCGGTGCGTAAAATGCTTGAAGGTGAAAGAGATAAGCTGGTGCGAATGGAAGATCGACTTCACCGGCGGGTCATCGGCCAGCAAGAGGCCGTAGCGGCCGTGTCCAATGCCGTTCGCCGCGCCCGCTCGGGGCTGCAGGATCCCAATCGGCCGATCGGTTCATTTATTTTCATGGGGCCGACCGGGGTGGGCAAAACCGAACTGGCCAAAGCACTGGCGGAATTTATTTTTGACAGTGAGCAGGCCATCGTTCGCATTGATATGTCCGAATACATGGAAAAGCATTCTGTGGCCCGGCTGATCGGCGCTCCTCCCGGGTATGTGGGCTACGAAGAAGGCGGCTACCTGACCGAAGCGGTCCGCCGCCGGCCCTATTCGGTGGTGCTGTTTGACGAAATAGAAAAAGCGCACCCGGAGGTCTTTAATGTCCTGCTGCAAATTCTGGATGACGGGCGCATGACCGACGGACATGGCCGCACGGTTGATTTTAAAAATACAATTGTCATTATGACCTCCAATGTGGGCAGCCAGTTTATTCAGGAGCTGGCGGGATCCAATCGAGCCGCAATGGAAGATCGGGTGACCGAAGCGTTGCGTGCCAGTTTTAAACCCGAGTTTTTAAACCGCATCGATGAAATCATCATATTCCAGAGCCTGACCGTGGATGACATTTTGAAAATCGTCGATATCCAGGTTGCCACGCTTGGCCGGCGGCTTGCGGATAAAAATATCGAACTTATATTATCGGATAGCTCGAAGAAGTTAATTGCCAACAAAGGCTATGACCCGGTCTATGGTGCCCGACCGTTAAAACGGGTGATCCAGCAATTTATTGAAAACCCGTTATCCCTGGAGATTCTCGAGGGTAAAATTCCTGATGGCGCCCGGGTCAGTGCTGAGGCCGAGGGCGATAAAATCGTATTTAAAACCATATAAGTACCGATTCAGATAAAATAAGCCCGGCTCTTTGGGAGCCGGGTTTTGTTTAGTGGTAAATTTGGAAAATATTGTTGTAATCTAACCAAACACGTCGTAATATCTTGGGGCTTATTTCAGGATACCCATTTTTTATGAGCCGATCTGTACCCGAAAAACTACGCCGCTTTTACGATCAGTTTTCAGGCAACGATCACGTGCTGATCGTGATCAATGCCGATCCTGATGCGATTGCCAGTGCAATGGCCGTCAGCCGCCTGCTGTGGCGCAAGGTGATGAATGTGATTATTACTCACATCAACACCATCGATCGGCCGGATAATCTGGCCATGATCCGGCTGCTGGATGT
>JASFGM010000597.1:0-3161 GCA_050123755.1 Desulfobacterales bacterium | reverse complement strand
ACTATAGCTCAGGATTTAGTTATATGCTATTGTTCAATTTATCATTGTAAATACTCGTTAATTTAAATTTATAATGTTAAATCAGGAGGTTGTAAAATTGAGGAGAAAAGAAAAGGAAATCATCGATAAAAGCGAAATTGAATTGATTATTCGTAAATCTATGGTTTGCAGGCTGGGGTTGGTGGACAACGCTACGCCCTATGTTGTACCCTTATGTTTCGGATATGATAATGGTGCTCTATTTTTTCATTCTGCCAAAGAGGGCCGAAAAATTGAAATATTAAAGAAGAATAATCAGGTATGTTTTGAGTTTGATATTGCTCCCGAGATTAAGGCCGGAAAAACGGCTTGCGCGTGGGGGATGAAATACCGAAGTGTTATCGGATTTGGGAAGGCCGTATTTATTAAAGACCAAGACGAACGGCGCCAGGCATTGGATGTTATTATGGGGCAATATGCTGATGGGGATTTTGAATATTCAGAAAAATCGTTTAAAAAAGCGCTTTTGATTAAGGTTGAAATTAGCAGTATGAGCGGCAAGAAAGCCGATTAGCAACTCAACCAATCCATTGATTTATTTTAAATTGGCGTTCTTTAGCCAATTTAAAGCCAGAAAGAGCCCGGATATGGTTTTTCCATCGCTAATTTCCCCTGTCGAAATCATTTTCAATGCTTCTTCGAATTTTACAACCTTAACATTTATCATTTCGTCTTCGTCCAGATGCTGCTCGGCCGGCTTCAGTTCGGAAGCCAGAAAGATATGAATGCGTTCATTCGAGCAGCCGGGCAGAGGGGTAATTGTGCCCAGTTGATGCCAGTCATTCGCTGAATATCCGATTTCTTCAACCAATTCCCTTTTAGCACAATTAATGGGCGATTCCCGGGGATCCAGCGTTCCGGCCGGTATTTCCCAGATGAATTCCCGGATGGCATGGCGGTATTGCTTGATCAATATAACTTCGGTTTGATTCAACATCGGCACCATTGCGGCCGCTCCCGGGTGCTGAATAAAATCCATATCCGAGGTCACGCCGTTGTCCAGGGTATATTTTTCATTTATCAGATTGAATACACGGCCTTGATGCAAGGTAGACTGGCTGTTTATCGTTGCAGACATTTCAAACTCCCAATCAGTTTTATTGCTAATGAGTTTATAAAGTAACCGACATTAGGTGTATTCGTTTCGATCCCGGCTGGAAGCCGCTCCCAGCGTTCGATGATGAATAAGTGGGAGCGGCTTCCAGCCGCGACAAATCGATGATGTCGAGTGGCTTTTGTTCTTCTTAGTAAGTGTTGGATGGCGTAAAATGCAATACCTCAATTTTACAAAACTTAGGTAATATACCATAAAAGGGATTAAAATAGTAAAAGCAGATTAAATCCATTTTTAAACTTTAGGCACTCCACGCCCGCCATGCGAGCAAGGCGAGGCGGGCGGGTTAGCTCGCTTTAGTTCATTTTAGGCATTTATACCGTTTTCCATAATAATGTTCTGAAATAAGGAAGTGCGGCATAAGTGGTTGTAGAAAAAAGACGTTCGAATACCGGAACGTTTTTTTGACAACCACTATATATTATGAATTATTTGAGTCACGAATAATTGATGCGCCGCCATCTTGCACTTTTAAACAAAAAAGGATAAACTATTGTAATATAAGAATATAAGTTTTATACATCCGGACTCTTTCAGATTGCCGAATTTGATACTGAACTTCAAACCAGGAGCTACCATGCCGAGAACCCCCTCGATTAAAACCAAGCTGCCGGGACCGCGCGCGAAAAAATTAATTAAACTGGATAAGTCGTTCGTCTCGCCATCATACACCCGTGTTTACCCGCTGGTCGTCGACCAGGCCGAAGGATTGTGGGTTCATGATGTGGACGGCAATATATTTCTTGATTTTACCGCCGGCATTGCCGTTAATGCCACCGGTCACTGCAATCCGCACGTGGTTAAGGCCATCCAGAATCAAGCTGAACGGTTACTGCACATGTCCGGTACAGATTTTTATTACACCCCTCAAATTCAGCTGGCTGAAAAAATAGCCGGGCTGGTTCCCGGAAAAGGGGGCAAGCGGGTTTATTTCGGGAATTCGGGTGCCGAGGCCGTTGAGGCGGCCTTCAAACTGGCCCGCTGGCATACCAAACGTGAATTAAATATCGCTTTTTTTGGTGCATTTCATGGGCGCACCATGGGCGCACTTTCATTGACCGCCAGTAAGACGGTTCAAAAAAAACATTATAACCCGTTTGTGCCCGGCATTACGCATATCCCGTTCGCCTACTGTTACCGCTGTGTATACAATTTATGCTACCCGGATTGTGAACTGTTTTGCGTGCAATGGGTCGAAGACACCCTTTTTCGAACCACGGTGCCGCCGGAAGAGGTCGCCGCGATTTTTGTAGAGCCCATTCAGGGCGAAGGCGGTTACATCGTACCGCCACCGGGGTTTCACAAGAAAATGTATGCGCTTGCTAAAAAGTACGGCATTCTTTACGTTGCCGATGAAGTTCAATCCGGTATGGGCCGCACCGGCAAAATGTTTGCCATGGAGCACTTCGAAGCTGAGGCCGATATCACGGCAATTGCCAAGGGCATTGCCTCCGGAATGCCTCTTGGCGCCATGGTGGCACCAGCCGATACCATGAACTGGGAGGCCGGATCGCATGCCTCCACTTTTGGCGGTAATCCGATATCCTGTCAGGCTGCCATGGCGACAATTGAACTGCTTGAGAAAAGCTTGATGAAAAATGCAAGCGTTCAAGGGGACCGCCTGATGAACGGGCTGCACGAATTGCAAAAATCGTATGAATGTATTGGAGATGTTCGCGGCAAAGGGCTGATGGTTGGGGCTGAGCTTGTAAAGGATCGTGAGACCAAAGCGCCCGCCACGGATTGGCGACCCAGGATCATTCGCAAAGCCTTTGAAAAAGGCCTGCTGATTTTAGGCTGCGGTGAAAACAGCATTCGTTTCTGCCCGGCGTTAACCGTGAGCGCAGAAGAAATCGATCTGGGTTTGTCTATATTTGAGGAGGCTGTAAAAGAAGTTTGCAGCTGATTCCTCAAAATCTATCTAATTAAATCTATCTAATTAAATTTTAAATTAATAGCATCAAATCTCGGTCTTAATTCGTCTTATTTTAGGTGTCGGGTGTCAGGT
>JASFGM010000596.1:0-3163 GCA_050123755.1 Desulfobacterales bacterium | reverse complement strand
ATTCACGTTTTTGGGTGTCAATCTCATGATGACAGGACATCATGAAGGATTTACTAGATTTTAGTAGGTTTAACTTAATTTAAGAATTTTTGGACGCTTAACTATTTTTCGATAAAATCCGAAGCACGAAATTCGAAATTCGAGTTTGCAAACTGATCCTAAACGCTTATGTAGTTATAATGCGGCCAAAATTATTTAGCTCTTAGGCTGGCGGCAAAGCTAATTATGTTGGATATCGTACTACTTGGCATAAATCATAAGACGGCTCCGATTGAGGTCCGGGAGTGCATCGCCTTTTCAGAGGATGAGTCCAAATCCGCCCTGCACGCGCTTTTGCGGAATGCGTTCATAAAAGAAGCGTTGCTTTTTTCAACCTGCAACCGGGTCGAAGTTTTACTGGTGACCGACAATGCATCCCGGGCGGTTGAGGAAACCAAAGGGTTTATTGCCGAATTCAACAAGATTCCGCTGGAACAATTTGAAGACGCCCTCTATGTCCATGAAGGCGACGATGCCGTGCGTCATGTCTTTCGTGTGGCTTCGAGCCTGGATTCAATGGTGTTGGGCGAGCCCCAGATCCTGGGCCAGGTAAAAGAAGCCTACCGAACCGCTATCGACGAAAAAACCTCCGGTGTCATATTAAACCGCTTATTGCACCGCACGTTTTTTGTGGCCAAGCGCATCCGCACTGAAACCAGCATCGGGGATCGGGCGGTTTCCATCAGCTATGCCGCCGTTGAGCTCTGCCGTAAAATATTTGGAGAACTGCTGGACAAAAAAGTGTTGCTCATCGGCGCCGGAGAAATGGCCGAGCTGGCTGTTGAACACCTTCTCCGCAACAAGGTCGCAAATGTATGGGTGGCCAACCGTACCTTTGAAAACGGTGTTGAACTGGCCCGGCAGTTCAACGGCAGCGCCATCCGATTCGAAGAAATTCCAGAGAGCTTAAAAACGGTGGATATTATTATCAGCTCCACCGGGGCACCTGATTATGTGATTGAGCAGGATCAGGTCAAAGGCATCATTCGCAAGCGCCGCAATCGTCCGTTATTTTTTATGGATATTGCCGTACCCCGGGACATCGATCCGGAAATCAATCGCCTCGCCAATTCATATGTTTATGATATCGATGACTTGAAGGGTATCATCGACGAAAATATTGATGATCGCCGCAATGAGGCGATTAAAGGTGAACGCATCGTTGATGAGGCCGTCATCCATTTCCGGGAATGGCATGAAAGTTTAGATATCGTGCCAACCATCGTCGCCCTGAGAAATAAAATGGAATCCATCGCAGCGGCCGAACTTAAAAAAACCCTGCAATCCAGCAAGATCTCAGAGCAGGAAGCCGAAGCCATCCACAAAATGGCGGATTCACTGATCAACAAGATTCTGCATGATCCGACCCTGTTTCTGAAACAAAACGGTATGCGTGAAGATAAATCTTTCTATATCGATACGGTCCGAAAACTGTTTAAGCTAGATGAATAATAAATCCGGAGGATTTATTATGAACAATGTAGCATTTCTTTTTCCCGGCCAGGGCTCCCAAAGTGTGGGGATGGGGGCGGAATTTTATCAGGAATACGATTTTGTTCGCGAAATTTTCGACATGGCCGCAGAGACCGTCAAAATGCATGTTTCCAAGCTGTGTTTTAAAGGCCCCATGGAAGAATTGACCGCAACGGTCAACCTGCAGCCCGCCGTTACAACCGTTAACCTTGCCTGTTTGGCCGTCCTACAAAAAGAGGGGGTCGATTTCGATTTTTGCGCCGGCCACAGCCTGGGAGAATACAGCGCCCTGAATGCCGCCGGGGTTGTATCCGCTGAAGACACCATCAGGCTGGTATATAAAAGAGGTGCGCTCATGCATCGCGAATCCACCCGGTACAAGGGTGCGATGCATGCCATCATCGGATTGCCGATTGCCGAAGTCGACGATCTCGTCGCCGAAGTTCAACCGCACGGCATTGTATCGGTGGCCAACCACAACAGCGAACTGCAGATTGTGATCACCGGTTCACCGGAGCCGGTCGAAAAAGTCTCGATGCTGGCTACGCAAAAGGGGGCCAAATCCATACCGCTGAAAGTCAGCGGTGCCTGGCACAGTGAACTCATAAAAGGCGCCGAGCAAGAGTTCAAAGAAGTTCTATCCCAAGTTGGCTTCAATCCGCCTGAAAAATCCATCATCCTCAATGTTTCGGCCGATATCTACACCGCGGCCGATGAAATCAAAGACATCATGGGCCGGCAACTGTGCAGCCCGGTAAAATGGTATGATTGCATGGGCAAAATGACGGAAGCAGACGTCGAAACCTTTGTAGAAGTCGGACCGGGCAGGGTGCTTGCCGGATTGTTAAAAAAGATCTTGCCGGCCGATTACCCGGCCAAAGTATACAATGTCGCCAACATGAAGCAGCTCGAGCGCTTTCTTAAGGAAAATTGACAATATCCTTTATTTATTATTTGACTTCCTGATCCTCCGGTTCGGCCCACACGATGTGCTTTTTATTTACAAACATCACCCGAACCTTACTTTCCTTTGACATCACATCAACCATAATTATAAAAGGAGAAGTATCTTTTGTGAATAAATCCGAAACCCTTTGTTTGTAAGCAAGATTGACCTTGCCTTGAATGGTTGAACCATCCGTGGTTTTGATGGTAATAGATCGGTATTCAGCGGTCTGGTAGTTTGGACTTTTCATAATTTTACATTCCCCGGTTCTTCTTCGTGTACTTCGTGCGCTTTGTGGTTTTATAAGCATTTGGTTTACACCACGTTGGTGCAATTCTCAGCACACATCGTTGATAGCGGCTTCAGGTCTAAATATAGACTTATATCGGCTATTTAGACGGAAAGCTTAAGAATTTATTAAAAATGAAGGTTTTGAAACCGGTTCTATAGTGGTTGTTAAAAAGCGTTGCGGTACCGCAACGTTTTTTTCTACAACCCCTTATGGCGCAATTCGGAACTTTATTATGGAAAGCGGTATAAAGTTAAGGTTTAGATAGGCCGATATTATCATATTCCGGCGTTTTATCAATATGGATTGATCCACTTGCAGATGAATGCTAAAATCGACGATAAAATATTGATTTGATATTTTTTGGTAATATATTGTCGCATTGAACGCAAGATGCTATAATTCGATAAAAAATA
>JASFGM010000595.1:0-3170 GCA_050123755.1 Desulfobacterales bacterium | reverse complement strand
ATAAGAAATCGGGATTAAAAATTTTGACGGGCTGAAATCCAGCTCGCAGCTAAGGCTCAAAATAATGGGGATAAAAAGGACCACCACAGGCGTGTTGTTAATAAAGGCCGAAGCCGTGCCCACGATTACCAGGATCAAAAATATGGCCATCGTAGGTCTGCCCCGTGAGTATTCAATTACTTTTTGACTGATAAATCCGACGGCCCCGGTGCGGATCATGCCTTTGCTGATCAGAAACATGGACCCGACGGTGATGACTGCCGGGCTTGCAAAGCCCGCAATGGCTTCTTTTGGCGTTAAAATTCCGGTGAGAATCAGCGCAACCATGATACCGATTGCCGTCATATCCACCGGTAGCTTCTCGGTTATCAACAAAAGCATCGCAATCAATAAAATAACAGTCACCAGCCAGAGGGCCATATGCTTACCTCACCAAAGTTTTTATTCGCCTTTGCCTGAATACACTGTTCGCCTTATCTCAATCAAGCATTAATCTTTATTCAAAAACGCCAATGTCAAGTTCCAGCCGGGCAAACGAATCTGTTAGCCCCCAAATCAGATTCCTGAAACTGAACGGGTGTCGGCAACACTTTTTTTATTCGAAAGCTATTTTTATTGAAAAAAAGGTTGCAAATCTTACTAAATATGCTGTATATACATCTAAACCTTTAGTCAACTAATCAACTTCTTTTTAAACCACTTTTGACCGCATTTAATGGCTAAAAACCGGATTTCGACAACTTCGAAACTGTCATAATTCTTATTTTAAGCTGCAACCCGGTTTTGTAGCGGCTATAAGGAGATGAAAATTTAAAGATAAGGTATTCCCGTGAAAATCGTTGATGATACCAATCCAATCCCTAAATACCTTCAAATCAGCACCTGGTTGAAAGAGCTTATTGAAACCGGAAGGTACCAAAAAGGGGAAAAACTACCCTCTGAAATCCAGCTCGCCAAAATATGTAAGGTCAACCGCGCGACTTTAAGGCAGGCGGTTAATGAATTAACTGGCATGGGGTTGCTGAGAAAAGAGAAGGGGACCGGGACATTTGTGTCCGCGCTTGCACCTGCCGAATTAAGGCAAAAACTAGAGCATATTTCAAGCACCACTGATTTGATGCAGAAAAGCGGCATCGCGCAAAGTACCCGGGTTTTAGAAAAACGGGTTGAGCAGGCAGACAATGATATTGCCAAAGTTTTATTTTTAGGTTCCAACAAACAAGTGATTCATGTACAACGGGTAAGAATTGGTGACGGCATGCCCTATGTCTTTGAAGAAAGTTACCTGCCCAGCGACATATTCGACGGCATCCAGGATATGAACCTGATAGGTTCGATGTACAAAATCATGACCGAACACTTTAATGTCTCCCTTGCCCGTTGCCAACAGACCATCAGCGCGGTGAATTTGGATCAAAACATTGCATCGATTTTGGAACTGCCTAAAAATTCCGCTGGCATTTTTATCGAAAGCCTCACCTTCGATGAAAACAGCATTCCCATAGAACTACTTTACTCCTATCACAGGGGCGATAAATATAAGCTTGAAATTGAACTGGGGAGATATTACTCAAGTTCTGAGTCTTTGAACATCAATGCGGAATAGATGAAGTGTTCGGTGTTTAGTTTTTAGTGTTTAGTTTTCTGACATATCGATACCGCATCATCAATTTCATACTAAATACTATACACCAAACACTATACACCAAACACTATACACTAAACACTTATTTTCGGAGGTATGAAAATGGAAGAAAGAAATCTTTTTGAAAGGCTGGTAGACGTCAGTCCGGGTATGGAAATCTGGTGGGATTCGTCTCCTGTTATTTTCGAAAACTGGTGTAAAAAAATTTTGGAAAAGGCGGATCCCAATGACCGCGATATATTAAAGGCTCAATTCAATCGAATGTATGACAGGGACAATCCGATGCCTCAGCTGTTCAGAGGTGTAACCACCAATCCACCCCTTTCGCTGCAGGCCATTCAAGCTGATCCCGCCTACTGGGAAAAGGTGACTAAAGACATTCTGGCTGAGAATCCGGATCTGGATAAAGAGGCGCTTTTCTGGAAGCTTTACAAGACGGTTGTAAAGCGCGGCTCGGAGATGTATCTGCCGTTATTTGAAGCCAGCAATTACAAAGAAGGCTTTATTTCAGGACAGGTGGATCCGCGCAGCGTGTTTGATAAGGATGCCATGATCCGTCAGGCCGAAGAAATAGCGGCGATTAATCCCAACGTTATGATTAAAGTTCCCGGTTCCAAGCCGGGTTACGAAATAATTGAGTACCTGACAGCCAAGGGGATTCCCACGAACAACACGCTGACCTTTGTTTTGCCCCAGTTGGTGGATTGTGCCGATAGTGTCAAAAGGGGTCTTGAAACTGCCAAAAAAAACGGGGTGGATTTGAGTAAATGGCGATCCGTTATTACCCACATGGAAGGCAGATTTGGCAACCTCGGTGGTTTAAAAGACTTTGCGGCCGAAAAAGGGATCGAGCTATCCGACGGTGAAATTCGACTGGCTGAATTGGCGATTTTCAAAAAGGCCTACAAGTATTTGAAAGATAATGATCTGCCGAGCAAGATGCTGTCCTGCTCACTGATCGTCGGCCCGACTGTTGATGGCCAAAACCGTATCTGGCATCTGGAAGAAAAAGCCGGCGCTGACATTGTTGTGACCTGTCCACCCGTCTTTATCGATAAGGTTCTTTTCCTGCCTGATGTCGAAAAAATCAGTTTTGAAAAAGATCGTATCCTGGAAGATATCCCCCAGGATTTAATGGATAAACTCATGCGGGTTCCCTATTTTGAAAAAGGCTATTCTGTGGATGGATATTCCCGGGATGAATACAACACGCATCCGGCCCTTCAGAAAACCGCTGAGCAGTTCTCCAAAGCAACCGAGGAAATGGTGGCATTCGCAGGCAAATGTCTTGAAGCCTGATTCCAAAGATCACCCGACAGGGCGCTCCAAAAGTTGCCGATGAGCAGCTATCCTTTATGAACGCTTCTATTTCAGAAAGGAAATTAAAATGATTGTAGGTGTTTTAAAAGAAATCAAGGCTGAAGAAAATCGTGTGTGTATGAGTCCGGGAGGAGTTGAGTTCATGCGGCAGCACGGACATCAGATCCTTGTCGAGAAAAATGCCGGCAAGGCCAGCGGATTCGGC